>JAYTTO010000501.1:0-1723 GCA_043744975.1 Betaproteobacteria bacterium
CATCGTCGACATCTACAACAGCACCGTCGCGTCGCGCGAGGTCACCGCCGATCTCGAGCCGGTCAGCGTCGAGAGCCGCGTGCCCTGGTTCGAGGCGCACTCGCCCGGGCACCGCCCGCTGTGGGTGTCGGAGATCGACGGCATGATCGCGGCGTGGTTGAGTTTTTCTTCGTTCTACGGCCGACCCGCCTACGAGCACACCGCCGAGATCAGCGTCTACCTCGATGCCGCGTCCCGGCGTCGCGGGCTCGGCGGCTACCTGCTCGACGAGGCCATCCACCACGCGCCGTCGCTCGGCCTGCGCGTGCTGCTCGCCTTCGTGTTCGATCACAACCACCCCAGCATGACGTTGTTCCAGGGGCGTGCCTTCGAATCGTGGGGGCTGTTGCCGCGCGTGGCGCAGCTCGATGGCATGGAGCGCGATCTGGCGATCCTGGGCCGGCGCGTGTGACGGTGATGGCGGGCATGCCGGCACGGCAGCGGCGCGGAAGCAGCTTGACGCGCATCGCCTTGTTCGCTTAACGTCAGCCGGTCGCAGGTGCCTTTGGCATTTTCTTCGCCAAAGGATAATCGGGAAGTCGGTGAGCAGCGCCCATCGGTCGCTGCCATTCCGACACTGCCCCCGCAACGGTAAGCGAGTCGACGCGGTTCAACGCGCCACTGTGCCTCGGGCATGGCAAGGCGAACCGCACGGAACACCCACTCGCGAGTCCGGAGACCGGCCTGTGATCAGAGTGCCGACTGTCGCGGAGGGCGACGAGGCGGTGGACCACGCGGTCCCGCTTCCTTCCCGGGCGCGGAACCGGCGCCACCCCCTCATCTCGCTGCTGTTCCCGCAATCGTCGGAATGCCTTCAATCCCGAGCCGACGCGGGGACGCGTACGGCTCTTTCGGGAGTCGTCCATGCATTGCCGATACGCATCCTGGTTTGCAACCGCCGCGCTGGCCCTGGCGGGTTCCGCGCAGGCGGGCCCATTCACCGGCGCCGCCGGTACCCCTGGCTCCCTGGCCATTTCCATGAACAGTCCGGCGTTCGTCGGCTGGGCCAGCGGTTACCGCGACTATCTTCCCGGCAGCAACGTCGATGCTGTCTTCAAGACCCCGAATCTCGCGCTCGGTGCGGCCACCGGCGTCTCGACCGATGTGGTGGTGCTGGGCGACAAGGGCAGCATCACGCTCACCTTCGATCATCCGATCGCCAACGGCAGCGGTGCCGATTTCGCCGTCTTCGAAAACAGCTTCAGCAACACCTTTCTCGAACTCGCCTGGGTCGAGGTGTCTTCCGACGGATCGACGTTCTTCCGGTTTCCGGGGTTTTCCTACACCGCGAATCGGGTGAACGGTTTCGGCACGATCGACCCCACGAACATCGATGGCCTCGCCGGCAAGTATCGCGGCGGCTACGGCACGCCCTTCGACCTGAATCTGCTGGCAACAGTGGCCGGGCTCGACGTCAATGCCGTGCGCTATGTGAAGATCGTCGACATCGTCGGTGACGGCAGGACCTTCGACGATTTTCCCGCCGTGCTCGGTGGCCCGCACCCGATCTACGACCCGTACCCGACGCGCATCAGCGGCGGGTTCGATCTCGATGCGGTCGGCGTGATCCATTTCGCGGTGGCCGCGGTGGCCGCGGTGCCCGAGCCCGGCACCTGGCTGCTGATGCTGGCCGGCTGCGCCGGATTGCTGGTGGCGCGCCGGCGCCGCCCTGCCGGTACGGCGC
>JAYTTO010000502.1:0-3269 GCA_043744975.1 Betaproteobacteria bacterium
GGAAGTCCCCATCAAGGGCCTCGCGCACATTACCGGCGGCGGGCTGGTGGAAAACGTGCCGCGCGCGCTGCCGCAGAACGTGTGCGCTGAACTGAAGAAAAGCGCGTGGCCGCGGCCGCCGCTGTTCGACTGGCTGCAGATGAACGGCAATGTCGCAGAAGCCGAGATGAGCCGCGTGTTCAACTGCGGCATCGGCATGGTGCTCATCACCGGGGCAGCCGAAGCGCCGGCGGTCGTCGAGGCTCTGCAGGCGGCGGGTGAACGCGCCTGGATCGCCGGCGAAATCGCCGCCCGCCGGGACGGCGAACACGCGACCGTCTTGACATGAAGCGGGTCGTGGTCCTGATCTCGGGCCGGGGCAGCAATCTCGGCGCCCTGCTGGACGCAGCGGTGCCGGTGGTTGCGGTCGTGAGCCACGTGCCCGATGCCAGCGGCCTCGACATCGCCCGGCGCCATGGCGTCGAGACCGCCGTGGTGGATCACCGGGCGTTCGCCGACCGCGCCGGCTTCGACGATGCACTGGCCGCCGAGATCGATCGCCATCGCCCCGACCTGCTGGTGCTCGCCGGATTCATGCGCGTCCTGGGGGCTGTCTTCGTCCACCGGTACGCCGCGCGGATGATCAACATCCATCCGTCGCTACTGCCGGCGTTCACCGGTCTGACCACCCACCGACGCGCGCTCGCAGCGGGCGTGCGCCTCCACGGCTGCACCGTGCACTACGTGACTGCCGAACTCGACCACGGTCCGATCATCGCCCAGGCGGCGGTGCGCGTGCTGCCGGACGACGACGAGGATTCGCTTGCAGCCCGCGTGCTGGTTCAGGAACACCGGATTCTGCCGGCGGCTGTGCGCTGGCATCTGGAAGGGCGCCTGCACCTCGACGGCGATCTCGTGCGCATCGATCCGCACGCTACCGCGGAATGTGCGCTGCTGGCGCCGGCACCCGCGTGAAGTCGTTCCGTATCGTTACGCTGTTGACCCTCTTGGCGGCAACGATGGTCTGCGCCGCCGCGCCCGGCGTGCCCATTCGCGTCGAGATGGATGTGTCGGTCGAAGTGCGCGGCCTGACCGTCGGCGAAGGCCGCGACGTGTTCGAGCACGACGGCAAGCACTACTCGGTCACGACCGAGGCGCGCACGGTCGGCATCGCCAGGCTGCTGAAGAATATCGTGGAAAAACGCGAAAGTCGCGGCACGATCACCGACGCCGGGTTGCGTCCTTCGAGCTTCCACCAGCAGCGTACCGGCAAGGCCCCCAACGCGGCGACCTTCGACTGGGAGCACAAGGAACTCACGCTGGACGAGGGTGGCGAGATCGAGAAGGTCCCGCTCGTCGCCAACACCTTCGACCAGACCAGTCTGGCCTACGCCTTCGTCTTCACCGAACCGCCGCGCGGCGGCACGCTGCATGTGAACGTCACCGATGGGCGCAAGCTCTCCGAGTACGACATCGTGCTGGTCGGGCGGGAGAAGATCGAGACCCCGCTGGGCAACCTGGACACCCTGCACTTCCGCAAGGTGCAGCCACCTGACGACAAGCGTGGATTCGAGTTCTGGCTCTCGCTTGAGCACTTCCGATTGCCGATCCGCATTCGCATCCTGGAAAAAGATGGCACCGCCTTCGATTCGAACGTCACGAAAATCCGCTACGCCGGACGCTGACCGCCGCGCGGACGGACTGCGCGATGGCTCCCAGATAGCCAAGCCGTTCCAGATCCGCGCCGCGACCGAGGCATTGTCCGAGGTGCTGCCGCTCGGCCGCCCGGCCGATGTCGCCATCCGGGCATGGTTCCGGGCGAATCCGGAACTGGGGCCGCGCGAGCGCGCGTTCGTGGCCGACACGGTGTTCTCGATTCTGCGACATCTGCGGCGACTGGAGACGCTGATCGACGGCCGCCAGCCGCGGCGACTGGTGCTCGCAGCCCTGACCCGCATCGCCGGATTCAACGCCCGCACCCTCGAGACTGCCCTCGCCCCCGGCGAAGCGGAGTGGCTCGCGGCGCTCAAGCTGCGCACCGACCAGCCTTCCGAAGCGGTGCAGCTGTCGTTGCCCGACTGGCTCTACGACCGCCTGGCCGCCACCATGGCGCCCGAAGCGCTTGCCGCTCTCGGCCGGTCGCTGCTGGCGCCGGCGCCGATGGACCTGCGGACCAATCCGATCCTCGCCCGCCGTGAAGAGGTGCTCGCCACGTTGCACGCGAGCGACATCGAAGCCGCCGCGACGCCCTTCTCGCCGCTCGGCATCCGGCTGCGGGACAAACCTGCTCTCGAACGGCATACGCTGATCACAGGCGGGCACGTGGAGGTCCAGGACGAAGGCAGCCAGTTGATTGCCTTCCTGCTCGATCCGAAGCGCGGCGAGATGGTGGCCGATTTCTGTGCCGGCGCCGGGGGCAAGACGCTCGCGCTCGGGGCGATGATGCGATCCGAGGGGCGCCTCTACGCCTTCGACACCTCGGAGCGGCGGCTGACCAACTTCAAGCCGAGGCTGAAGCGCTCGGGCCTGTCGAATGTCCACCCGCAGTTGATCGATTCGGAGCACGACATCCGGGTGAAGCGCCTCGACGGCAAGCTCGATCGCGTCCTGGTCGACGCCCCCTGCAGCGGCATCGGCACGTTGCGACGCAATCCGGATCTGAAATGGCGCATGTCGCCTGCGGCGGTCGCCGAACTGAGCGCAAAGCAGCGCTCGATCCTGCTTGCGGCCGGAAGACTGGTGAAACCCGGCGGTCGCCTGGTCTATGCAACCTGCAGCCTGCTGCCCGAGGAGAACGAAGCGGTCGTGGACGCCTTTCTCGAAGCACGCCCGGGCTGGCGGCTGCTCGATGCGCCGGCCCTGCTGCGCGCGAACGACATTCCGCTGCAGGATAGCGGTCCGTATCTGCGGCTGATGCCCCATCTGCATGCGACCGACGGTTTCTTCGCGGCGACGCTCGAACGCATCCCCGGATAGCCAGTCCGGAAATGGTGCGCCCGGCGACGCAGGCGATGACAATGTGCCCGGGACTGCGCCGCCGATAGCCGGCACCGGCCGAACACCATGGAAACACCGACCAGCCCATCCAATCTCATCGGCGATCTGATCGACTCGCTGGGGACGGTCGCGATGACCTGGCAGCTCGGGGCCATCGCCGCCTGCCTCGCCGGGGCCTGGCTCGCACTGCGTCTCTTGCAGCCGAGACTCGCGGCGGCGCGCGCCAGGACCAGTGTGGCCGAGGAGGCGCTGCGGATGGGGTTCGGCGGCGTCAGCATCGTCCTGTTCCCGCT
>JAYTTO010000503.1:0-2234 GCA_043744975.1 Betaproteobacteria bacterium
CTGGATGCCCATCACTACCATGGAGAGCGTTTTCATGCGCACAATTGCGAACAAAAGGGCAACAACGACCTGTTGACTCTGACGCAGCCGCAGATTATCCGCGGCATTCACGCCGCTTATCTGCAAGCCGGCGCCGACATCCTCGAAACCAACACCTTCAACTCGAACGCGGTGTCGATGGCGGACTACGGCATGACGGACCTGGTGTATGAGCTCAACAGCGCCGGCGCCCGCCTTGCACGCGCCGCGGCGGATGAGTTCTCCTCCCGCACGCCGGGTCAGCCGCGTTTCGTCGCCGGCGTGCTCGGCCCGACCAGCCGCACTGCGTCGCTTTCGCCGGACGTCAATGACCCCGGCTTCCGCAACGTCTCTTTCGACGAGTTGGCGGCCTGCTACACAGAATGCGTGCGCGGTCTGGTGGACGGCGGCGTCGATCTGCTGATGGTCGAAACCGTATTCGACACGCTGAACTGCAAGGCGGCGTTGTTCGCCATCGACGACTATCTCGGGCGGCATGGCCTGCACGTTCCGGTGATGGTGTCCGGCACGATTACCGATGCCAGCGGCCGCACGCTTTCCGGCCAGACCACCGAAGCGTTCTGGAACTCGATCTCGCATGCACGCCCCTTTTCAGTCGGGCTGAATTGTGCGCTTGGCGCCAAGGACCTGCGTCCCTACATCGAGGAGTTGTCGAAAGTCGCCGACGTAAAAACCAGCCTTCACCCGAACGCCGGCCTGCCGAACGCGTTCGGCGAATACGACGAGACGCCGACGTACACCGCATCGTTCCTGAAGGAATTTGCCGAGGCGGGTTTCCTCAATATCGCCGGCGGATGCTGCGGCACCACCCCGGAGCATATCAAGGCGGTGGTCGAAGCGTTGAAAGGCATAGCTCCGCGTCGGATTCCGGCCATCGAAAAGAATCTGCGGCTTTCCGGCCTGGAACCTCTGAACATCGGCGACGATTCGTTGTTCGTGAACGTCGGCGAGCGCACCAACGTCACTGGCTCCAAAGCTTTTGCGCGCCTGATTCTCGCCGGCAACTACACCGCAGCGCTTGCCGTGGCCCGCAGTCAGGTCGAGAGCGGAGCGCAGATCATCGATGTCAACATGGACGAGGCGATGCTTGATTCGAAGAAGGCGATGGCGACCTTCCTCAATCTCATCGGCTCCGAGCCGGACATTTCGCGCGTGCCGGTGATGATCGATTCTTCGAAGTGGGAAGTCATCGAAGCCGGACTCAAGTGCGTGCAAGGCAAGTGCGTGGTGAACTCGATCAGCATGAAGGAAGGCGAAGCCGAGTTCCTGCGCCAGGCGCGTCTGGTGCGCCGCTATGGCGCCGCGGCGGTCGTAATGGCCTTCGACGAGAAGGGCCAGGCCGACACGCTTGGCCGCCGCATCGACATCTGCACGCGCGCCTATGAGCTATTGATGAAAGAGGCGAATTTCCCGGCCGAGGACATCATTTTCGATCCGAATATTTTTGCAATTGCGACCGGGATCGAAGAGCACAGCAACTATGCCATCGACTATATCGAGGCCACTCGCGCCATCACGAAGGCGTTGCCGCACGTCAGGATAAGCGGCGGGGTTTCCAATGTCTCGTTCTCGTTTCGCGGCAACGATCCGATCCGCGAAGCGATTCATACTGCCTTCCTGTTTCATGCCATCAAGGCTGGCATGACGATGGGCATCGTCAATGCCGGCCAGCTTGGTGTCTACGAGGACATTGCGAAGGACTTGTTGGAACGCGTCGAAGACGTGCTGTTCAACCGCCGCTCCGATGCGACCGAGCGTATGGTCGAGTTTGCGGAAAGCTACCAGGGCCAAGCCAGGGTCGCGGTCGAAGACCTGTCCTGGCGGGAAGGCACCGTCGCCCAGCGCATCACGCACGCGCTGGTCAGGGGCATCAACACCTACATAGTCGAGGACACCGAGCAGGCACGCCTGCAGTTCCCGTACCCGATCCAGGTCATCGAAGGGCCGCTGATGGAAGGCATGAACGTCGTCGGCGATCTTTTCGGTGCCGGCAAGATGTTCCTGCCGCAAGTCGTGAAATCCGCCCGGGTCATGAAAGAGGCGGTCGCGCACCTGATTCCGTTCATTGAGGCGGAGAAGGCGCGCTCCGGCACCGTCGGCCGGAGCAAGGGCAAGATCGTCATTGCCACGGTGAAGGGGGACGTCCACGACATCGGCAAGAACATCGTTTCGGTCGTGCTCCAGTGCAACAATTT
>JAYTTO010000504.1:0-3033 GCA_043744975.1 Betaproteobacteria bacterium
TACGGGATGACGGAGTCGATCTCGCAGACCCACATGAATCCGCCCCAGCAGTTGCGCAAGCAGTGCCTCGGCATCCCGACCTTCGACACCGCCGCGATGGTGGTCGACCCCGAGACGCTGCGGCCGCTGCCGCCGGGCGAGGTCGGTGAGATCCTGTCGAGCGGACCCCAGCTCATGACCGGCTACTGGAACAACCCGCAGGCCACCGCGGAGGTCTTCGTCGACATCGACGGCCGCCGCTACCTGCGCACCGGCGACCTCGGGCGCGTGGATGCGGACGGCTTCTTCTACATCGCCGACCGGTTGAAGCGGATGATCAACGCCTCCGGCTACAAGGTCTGGCCGGCCGAACTCGAAGCCGCGCTGCATGGCCATCCCGGCATTCTCGAAGTCGCGATCGTCTCGGCGCCCGATGCCCGCCGCGGCGAAACCGTGAAGGCGTTCGTGGTGCGCCGCAACAGCGCCGGCGAGACCCTCACCGCCGAAGCGCTCACCGGCTGGTGCCGCGAGCACATGGCTGCCTACAAGGTACCGCGCGCCATCGAGTTCGTCGACGCGCTGCCGCGTTCGGGCACCGGCAAGATCCAGTGGCGCACGCTCCAGGAGCGCGAATGGGCCCGCGCCGCCGGAGCAGCGAGTCGGTCCGGTTAGAATGCGACGATTGCAGCATCCCGACCGGCCGGTTGGCCGGTTTCGCCCAGAAAGGACTCACTCGTGAAATCTGTGTTCGCCTTCGCCGCCATCGGCGTGATGGTCGCGGCCCTGACCGGTTGTGCCGTGCCCGGCGGCATCAAGGACCCGGTCAACGACGTCGCGGCGCAGGGGCGCGAAGCGTTCAAGCAGCCCTGGATCTGCGCCGTCGGCGGCGCCCTCGTAGCCGGCGGTCTGGCGAGCACGGAGAGCAAGAATGCCGGCCTGATCGGCGCGGTGGTCGGCGGCGCGATCGGCTACTTCGCCTGCAACTTCGAATCCAAGCCGGAGGCCGACGGCGACAAGGACGGCGTCCCCGACAACATCGACATGTGCCCGACCACCGTCAAGGGCGCCAAGGTCCAGGCCAACGGCTGCGGCCCCGATGCCGACACCGACATGGACGGCGTCCCCGACGTCCTCGACAAGTGCGCCGCCACGGTCAGGGGCGCCAAGGTCGACGCGAAGGGGTGCGTCCCCACCAGCGATGCCGACGGCGACGGTATCCCCGATTCAGCCGATCTGTGCCCCAACACCGTCGCCGGCGCGACCGTGCTTCCCAACGGCTGCGAAGAAGACACCGACTACGACGGTATTCCGGATAGCCGCGACCGCTGCGCGGGTACGCCCAAGGGCGTGACCGTCGGCACCGATGGCTGCGCGCTGGACGAGGACGGCGACGGCGTGTCCGATCTGCTCGACCGCTGCCCGGGCACGCGCAACGGCACCAAGGTGGATCCCGCCGGTTGCGAGGCCGCCACCACGAAGGCATCGCCGACGCCGGCTTCGCCCAAGGCTTCCGCGATTCCCGACACCATGGCGCCCGTTGCCGGGGCGGCGGCGGGCACCGTGCTCTCCGGCATCAACTTCGAATCCGGTTCTGCCCGCATCAAGCCCGGCTCGTTCGCCGTGCTCGACGATCTGGTGGTGCAGTTGAAGTCGAACCCGGGGATGAAGTCAGAGATCGCCGGCTTCACCGACGATTCCGGCTCGCCGGCGTTGAACCGCGCTTTGTCGCAGCGCCGCGCGGAGGCGGTGATGAACTACCTGATCTCGAAGGGCATCCCGGCGGATGGCCTTACGGCCAAGGGCTACGGCCCCGACCAGCCGGTCGCCGCCAACGACACGCCCGAAGGCAAGGCCAGGAACCGCCGCGTGGAGCTTCGCCCCGTCCTCGGGAACTGACGACCCCAAACTTACTGCGCGATACGCCTCCAGGGAAATCGTGCTGGCCGATAGTGAAGGGTGCGTTGAGGCCGTGCGACCGCTACCGGGTAGAGGTTTCGTACGCACAACACTTGCACCAACGCGTGGTTTATGCGCCAATGGTGCATGAATAGTGCGCGTTAGGGGAAAGGCACCCACATGGAAGACGCTGCTGCCGTCGAGCCAGCGGTGCTGGGCGGGACGTTTCGACACTTTGTCGATTTCCTCAGAGAGCCCGACACGCCGGCCCCCATGCTGTCGCCCAGGCGCTTCAGCCAAGCGATGCACATCGACCTGCAGACGCTTGCCGAGCAGGCGCACGTCCACCGCAACACGATCAGCCGGGCGCCGGGTTCACGAGGGGTTCAAGATTTTCTGCGCGAAGCGCTGCGCGTCATCAAGGCCGCGACCGACCTGAACAATGATCTGAACACCGCGCTGTTCTGGTATCGCAATGAGCCGCTTTCCGTGTTCGGCTACAAGACGGCCGAACGGCTGGTGTCGGAGGGACGCACGGACGATCTGCTGCGCTACATCAACTCCATCGGGGCCGGCGCAGCGGGATGATCCTGACCGGGCTTGGCCCGCTGACGGCGTACCGGATGCACGCGCCGATGTGGGCCATGTCTCCGACCAGCGGTGCCGGTGCCGCAACCCATGGAGGCCGGGCCAACCGGCCCGGTGTGCAAGCGCTTTACCTGGCTCTGGAGCCCGAGACCGCGCTGCGCGAGTACCAGCAGGTTTCGCCGCTGATGCCCCCTGGCACCCTGGTCAGCTACACCGTTCGCGTCGCGCCGGTGGTCGACTTTCGGACCGGATACAACGCCGCACGTTGGTCTCACCTCTGGGAAGAGTTCCATTGCGACTGGCGCGCACTCTGGTTCGATGCACGCGTAGAACCGCCGAGTTGGGTGTTGGCGGATGAGGCCATTGCAGCCGGGGCAAAGGGCATCGCGTTCGCGTCAAGGCTCGCACCGGACGGACTGAATCTCGTGGTCTACAACGACATGCTCGCCACGGACGACATGTTGCAGGTGTACGACCCCGCAGGAGATCTGCCGAAGAATCAGGATTCCTGGCGCTGAATCGCACCGCCGGCTAGACGGGCGGTTCGATAGTCGCAAGCGCAGCGATGAT
>JAYTTO010000505.1:0-17763 GCA_043744975.1 Betaproteobacteria bacterium
GAGAGCGAGATCAGCTTGTTGATGCGGCCGGTCTGCACATTCAGGGCCAGCGCATTGCCGGTGCCGAAGGCGTTCTGCTGCGAGATCGAGCCCGAGAGGATGATCCGCTCGGCACTCGAGACGCCCGCGCCGAACGTCAGGCTGCCGGTCGGTCGCTCCTTCACCGACATGTTGACGTCGACCTGATCGTTGGTGCCGGGCACGGGCGGACTCTCGACGTTGACCTCGGAGAAGAAACCCAGTCGGTCGACCCGCACCTTGGAGCGGTTCAGCTTCGCCTGCGAATACCAGGCGCCTTCCATCTGCCGGAACTCGCGCCGCACGACCTCGTCCTTGGTCGTGGTGTTTCCCGAGACATTGATCCGGCGCACGTAGACGCGACGGCCCGGGTCGATATAGAGCGTGAACGACACTTCGCGTCGCTCCCGATCGATCTCGGGCACCGCATTGACCTGGGCGAACGCGTAGCCGTCGTTGGCCAGGCGGTCGCTGATCAGCTTGGTCGATTCGGTCAGGCGCTCGCGGGAGAAGACGTCACCCGCCCTGACCTTCATGAGCCGCCGCAGCTCCTCCTCGGGCACCAGCAGGTCGCCCGCGAGCTTGACGTTGGTGACGCGGTACTTCTGACCTTCGGTGAGGTTGATCGTGATGAACACGTCGCGCTTGCCTGGGCTCAAGGCGACCTGGGTCGACTCGATGTTGAACTCGAGATAGCCCTGGTTCAGGTAGAACGAGCGCAGCGTCTCGAGATCGCCGGAGAGCTTCTGCTTCGAATACTGGTCATTCTTGGTGTACCACGTCATCACGCCGGGCGTGCGCAGCACCATCAGGTCGAACAGTTCTTTGTCGCGGAACAGCTTGTTGCCGGTGATGTTGATGCTGCGGATCTTCGCCACCTCGCCCTCGGAGATGTTGAAGTTGACCGCCACCCGGTTGCGCTCGAGCGGATTGACCGTGGTCTGGACGTCCACGCCGTACTTGCCGCGGGCGATGTACTGGTTCTTGAGTTCCTGCTTGGCGCGTTCGAGCACGGCCTGGTCGAAGATGCGCCCCTCTTGCAACCCCGCAGCCCTCAGGATCTCGAGCAGGCGCTTGCGGTCGAACTCCTTGGACCCGCGCGTATCGACGCTGGAGATGGCAGGCCGCTCCTGCACCAGGACAATCAGCACGCCATCCTCGACATCGAGCTGGACGTCCTTGAAGAAACCGGTGGCGAAGAGCTGCTTGACCGAAGCGGTCGCGCGCTCCGCCGTCATGGTGTCGCCGACCTTCACCGGCAGGTAGCTGAACACCGTCCCGGCTTCCGTGCGCTGGATGCCCTCAACCCGGATGTCGCGGATCTGGAACGGATCGAATGCCTTGGCGGTTGGAGCGTACGCGAGAGCGATCAGTATCGCGATAATGGAACGCTTCATCCGCTAGGAGCCGCCGAACAGGCGATATATGTCGTTGTAGATGGCGAACGCCATGAGACCGAAGAGGACCACGACCCCGACGCGTTGACCGATGTCGAGTATCCGGTCGGACAAGGGCTTGCCCTTGATCACTTCGACGAAATAGTACATCAAGTGTCCGCCATCCAGTAGCGGCACGGGCATCAGGTTGAGCACGCCGAGACTGATCGAGATGATGGCGAGAAAGCCGAGATACGCGACCCACCCCAATTGCGCGGATTGCCCCGCGTAGTCGGCGATGGTGAGCGGTCCGCTCAGGTTGCGCACCGAGAGCTGACCGGTGACCATCTTGCCCATCATCCGCACCGTGAAGGCCGAGGCCTCCCAGGTTTTGGCGAACGCCTCGCCGATCGCATCGACCGGCCCGAAGCTGACCTGGGTCACATAGCGCGCCATGGCCGCCGCATCGACCTTCGGACCGATGCCGAGCTTGCCGATCTGCGCGCCATTCTCGGCGACCGGTTCCGGCGTTGCCGCGATGGTGGTCGTGACAGCGCCCCGGACGATATGCAACTCGAGCGGCTTGCCGCCATGGGTCCGCACAATGGCGACCAGTTGCCCCCAGTCCGCCAGCGGCTGCTCGCCGATGGCGACGATGCGGTCCCCGACCTGCACGCCCACGCCTGCCGCCACGCTGCCCTCGGCAACCTGACCGACGACCGGCGGCAACGGCGGCTGGTAGCGCTTCAGGCCGGCGGCATCGAGAAAGTTCTCGTCCAGGTTGTCGGTGGTCATCGATGCGAAGTCGAGATGCCGCACCCGGATGCTGCGATCGAGCGCTTCGACTTCGAGCGCCACCGTGCCGTGGTCCACTGCCGCCTGGAGCAGATGCCAGCGCAGTTCGTGCCAAGTGTCGATCGGCGCACCGTCGACACGCAGAACGAGTTCACCGGCTTCAAAGCGTGCGCTGGCTGCCGGCGTCCCGGCCGGCGGTGCCGCGACCGCCGGACGCAATCCCGGTACGCCATGCATCATCAGCACCCAATACAGCAGCACTGCAAGGACGAAGTTGGCGACCGGCCCGGCGACCACGATGGCGATGCGCCGCCACACGCTCTGCCGGTTGAACGCGCGGTGGCGTTCGGCCGCCTCGACCGGGGCCTCGCGCTCGTCGAGCATCTTGACGTAGCCCCCGATCGGGAATCTGCCGATCGCCCATTCGGTGCCATCCTTGCCGTACCGGCGCCGCCACACGGGATCGCCGAAGCCGACCGAGAAGCGCAGCACCTTGACATTGCAGAGCCTGGCGACGAAGTAGTGCCCGAACTCGTGGAATACGATCAGTACGCCCAGTGCAACGATGAAGGCAAGCGCGGTGGACAGCAGGTGCATATCGGTCTCCCGGCTTCAGGCCGCTACCGCAGCAGCAAGGAAACGGGCCGCATGTGCCCGTGCGACTGTATCCGCCGCCAGCACGTCCCCAAGCGAACGCACCGGCGCATCCGGCGTACGTTCGAGTACGGCGGCGATGGCCGGCGCGATGCGGTCGAAAGCGAGATGTCCGGCAAGGAAGCTCTCCACGGCACATTCGTTGGCGGCGTTCAGGGCGACGATGGCAACGCCGCCCCGGGCCAGCGCTTCATATGCCAACCTCAGGCAGGGAAAGCGATCCAGGTCCGGCGCCTCGAACGACAGGTTCGCGGCCAGCACCAAATCCAGCGAGCCGACACCGGCATCGATGCGGTCAGGATAGGACAATGCATGGGCGATGGGGGTTCGCATGTCGGGGTTCCCGAGTTGCGCCAGCACCGACCCGTCGACGTACTCGACCATAGAGTGCACCACGCTTTGCGGATGAATCACCACCTCGATGCGGTCGGGCGGCGCGTTGAACAGCCAGTGGGCTTCGATCACCTCTAGCCCCTTGTTCATCATGGTCGCGGAGTCGACGGAGATCTTGCGCCCCATCACCCAGTTCGGATGCGCGCAGGCCTGGGCGGGCGTGATGTTGCGGAATCCTTCCCGCGGCAGCGTACGGAACGGGCCACCGGAGGCGGTCAGGATGATGCGCCGCACACCCGCGCCGTCGAGATCTCCCGCATATCGCGCCGGCAACGCCTGGAACACGGCGTTGTGCTCGCTGTCGATCGGCAGCAGGGTGGCGCCGTTCTCGCGTACGGCGTCCATGAAGACCGCGCCGGCCATCACCAGCGCTTCCTTGTTGGCGAGCAGCACGCGCTTGCCGGCACGGGCCGCCGCCAGCGTGGGTCCGAGGCCGGCCGCGCCGACGATCGCCGCCATCACGCTGTCGGCGTCGGCCGCGACGGCGATGCGCTCGAGCCCTTCCGCGCCGGAAAACACCGCGCAGTCGATGCCGGCCGCCCGCAGGCGCGCGTCGAGGTCGGCCGCCGCGCCCGGATCCAGCATCGCCGCCAATCGCGGCCGATACCGGACGCATTGCTCGAACAGGCGATCGACCTGCCGGTGGGCCGAGAGTCCGATCACCCTGAAGCGATCCGGATGGCGTGCCACCACATCGAGCGTGTTGCGCCCGACGGTACCGGTGGATCCGAGGATGCTCAGTCCGCGCATGCCGGTCCCGTCAGGGTGTCCACAGCACGACGCTCGCCAGCGCCGCCAGCGGCAGGGCGGCGACGAGCGCATCGATTCGGTCGAGTATGCCGCCATGCCCGGGCAGCACCGTGCCGCTGTCCTTCACACCAGCCTCGCGCTTCATCCACGACTCGAACAGGTCGCCGACAATGCCGAAGGCGGTCATCAGGACGAAGGTCAGCAGCACCCTCCATTGTCCGAGATCGGGCATCAGCACGTAGGTCGGCACGGCCAGCAGCACCCAGTAGAACAATACCCCGGCGCAGCCGCCGACGACCCCCTCCCAGGTTTTGCCGGGACTCACCAGCGGGGCGAGCCGCCGGCGCCCGAAACGCTTGCCGGCAAAGTAGGCCGCTGAATCGGCGATCCAGATCACCGCCATCACGGCGAGCAGGAGCAGCGGCATGCGCTGGAAGAACACGCCCGCCAGCCAGGCCGGGACCAGCACCAGCCAACCCGCGACCGCCAGCACCCGGCCCTGGCGCCAATGGAAGCGGCGCACGATCCACGGCAGACCCAGCAGCATCCAGAACAGGCACGCGAGCGACCAGATCGCCACCATCCAGGGCAGCGGCTCCCCCGCGCTCACCGGCAGCAACCCCACGCAGGAACCGACGACGAGCGCCACGAACAGCGCGCGGCCACGCCGCGTGAATGCCGCCAGCATCGCCCATTCCCAGGCACCGATACCGATCAGGGCCGCCGACAGCACCCCCCACAGGACATTGGACAGCAGCCACATGGCCGAAAGCAGCACCAGCAAGGCCACGACCGCGGTCGTTATGCGCTGCTTCAGCATTGGCGCCACCTGCACCGTCAGCGCCCGGCAACGTCGGCGAGCGCACGGGCGCCCGGGGCGACATCTGCCGTGGCAGCCGCGAGTTGCTCGCTGGTCCGACCGAACCTGCGCTCGCGCATCCGATACGACTGGATCGCCAAAGCCAGGGCATCGCGGTCGAAATCCGGCCAGAGCGTTTCGGTGAAATGGAGTTCGGTATAGGCCAGTTGCCAGAGCAGGAAATTGCTGACGCGCTGCTCGCCCCCGGTGCGGATGAACAGATCGGGTTCGGGCGCATAGCTCATCGCCAGATACGGGGCCAGTTCGGCTTCGGTGTAGCGCCCCGCGCGCGCCGGATCGGCTACGGTCATGCGGTTGAGCGCCTGCAGGATGTCCCAGCGGCCACCATAGTTGGCTGCCACCGTGAGGGCAAGACGGTCGTTCGCTGCGGTGCGGGTCTCACCCTCGCGAATGAGCCGGACCAGTGCCGGCTCGAACGCGGAGAGATCGCCCACCACCCGCAGCCGCACCTTGCTCTCGTCCAGCCGCGCGACTTCCTGTTCGAGCGCGCGCATGAACAGTTGCATCAGCACCGAAACTTCCTCGGCGGGACGCCGCCAGTTCTCGCTGGAAAACGCGAACAGCGTCAGGTACCTCACGCCGGTCTCGGCACAGGCGCGCACCGTGTCGCGGACGGTTTCGACGCCGCGGCGGTGACCTGCCACCCGAGGAAGAAAGCGCTGCTTGGCCCAGCGACCGTTGCCGTCCATGATGATCGCGATGTGCTGGGGCACGTCGCCGGTGACGGGGATCTCGCTGGTCGAGCTGGGGAACAGGCTCATCGGTGTCGGCTCGGAATCTCCGCGCGATAGCCTGTCGCCGGCACGTACCGCATGCGGCCGCATACGGGCTCGCGTTCACATCGGGGAGCACCGACCGCAGGAAAGCTGGGGGGGTTGATGCGCAGCGCCGGGCCGCCAGCGGCCAGAGTCCGCTGGCCTTCGGCAGGCACAGACAGTCCGCAGGGACTGTCTGTGGCCGGCCTCAGCCCGCAAGCAAGCGGCCCCCCATTGGGGGGTATCGAACGCAGTGAGATTGGGGGGATGGTCACTCTAGACCGCCAGCAACTCGGCTTCCTTGACGGCGAGCATGCGGTCGATCTCGGCGATGTTGCGGTCGGTGAGCTTCTGCACCTCTTCCTGCGCCCGGCGTTCATCGTCTTCCGGCACCTGCTTGTCCTTGAGCAGCTTCTTCAACTGCTCGTTAGCCTCACGCCGCACGTTGCGCACGGCAACCTTCGCGTCTTCGCCCTCGTTGCGGACGACCTTCACGAGGTCCTTGCGGCGCTGCTCTGTCAGCATCGGCATCGGCACCCGGACCAGATCACCCATGCTGGAGGGATTGAGCCCGAGATCCGAATCGCGGATGGCCTTCTCGATCGCGGCGCCGAGCTTCTTCTCGAACGGCGAGACGCCGATGGTGCGCGCGTCGACCAAGGTGATGCTCGCCAGCTGGTTGATCGGCGTCAGGGTGCCGTAGTAATCGATCCGGAGATGGTCGAGCAAGCCGGTATGGGCACGCCCGGTGCGGACCTTGCCAAGCCCGTTGCGCAGCGTCTCCAGCGACTTGAGCATCTTCTGCTCGGCGGACTTCTTCACTTCGGCGATCATCGGTGTTGTTCCTCCTGCGATCGGATCCGCCACCTCGACTCAGGCATGGACCCGGGTACCTTCGTCCTCGCCGGTGACCACTCGTTTCAGGGCACCAGCCTTGAAAATACTGAATACGTTGATCGGCAGCTTCTGGTCTCGGCACAGCGTGAGCGCCGTCGCATCCATGACTTTGAGGTTGCGAATGATGGCCTCGTCGAAGGTGAGTTCCCGGTAACGCGTGGCGTCGGGATGGGTCTTGGGATCGGCAGTGTAGACGCCGTCGACCTTGGTCGCCTTGAGGACGATGTCGACGTTCATCTCCATTCCTCGAAGCGCCGCCGCAGTATCGGTGGTGAAGAACGGGTTGCCGGTACCGGCCGCGAAAATGACGACCTTGCCTTCCTCCAGATAACGCATCGCCTTGCCGCGGATGTACGGCTCGGCCACCTGTTCGATGTTCAGCGCCGACTGCACCCGGCACGACAGACCGACCCCGCGGATCGCATCCTGGAGCGCGAGTGCGTTCATCACGGTTGCCAGCATGCCCATGTAGTCGGCCGTGGCCCGGTCCATGCCGGCCGCGCCCGGCGCGACGCCGCGGAAGATGTTGCCGCCGCCGATCACCACCGCCAGTTCGACCCCGAGACCGACGACCTCGGCGATCTCGGCGACGATGCGCTCGATGACCACGCGGTTGATGCCGTAGCTGTCGTCGCCCATCAGGGCTTCGCCCGAGAGCTTGAGCAGGATGCGTTTGTAGACCGGCGCCGTCACGACGGTGCCCCTAGCGCGCCGCGGCAGCAGCGGCCTGTTGTGCGGCGACTTCCGCCGCAAAATCCGTCGACTTGCGCTCGATGCCCTCGCCCACGACAAAGAGGGTGAAGGCATTGACGGTCGCGGCGCGCGCCTTGAGCAGCTGCTCGATGGTCTGCTTGTCGTCCTTCACGAACGGCTGCCCGAGCAGCGTGACTTCCTTGAGGAACTTCTGCACGCTGCCCTCGACCATCTTGGTGACGATGTCGGCGGGCTTGCCCTGCTCGGCCGCCTTCGCCGCGGCGATATCGCGTTCCTTGCGGATGAGCTCCTCGCTCACCTGATCACGGGACAGCGCAACCGGCTTCGCCGCCGCGATGTGCATCGCGAGATCGCGACCGAGCGCTGCATCGCCCCCGGTCACGTCCACCAGCACGCCGATCCTGGCACCACCGTGGATGTACTGCCACAGGCGCCCGGCCGTGGCAATGCGCACAAAGCGCCGGATCGAGACGTTCTCGCCGATCTTGCCGACCAGTGCAGTGCGCGTTTCTTCCACCGACTTGCCGTCGATCGTGAGCGCGGACAGCGCTGGCACGTCCGCGGGATCGTGCGTCGCGGCCAGTTCGGCCAGCTTCGCCACGAAGGCGGTGAAATCGGGATTCTTGGCCACGAAGTCGGTCTCGCAATTGACTTCCATGATCGAGCCCAGCCTGCCGTCGGCACCGATCCACGTGGCCACGATACCCTCGGCGGCGACCCGCGCGGACGCCTTCGCGGCCTTGTTGCCGAGCCTGACCCGAAGGATCTCCTCGGCCTTGCCAAAGTCGCCGCCGGCCTCGCTCAGCGCCTTCTTGCATTCCATCATCGGCGCGTCGGTCTTCTCGCGCAGTTCCTTCACCATGGACGCGGTGATTTCCGCCATGTCGTCTCCTAGATGCTCGATCTGTGTCGCGGCTCTGCCCGCCCGCAGGGAACTCCTGGCCACGCGCCAGGCGCATGGCCAGGATCGGCGCCGTTCGGTGGCGCCCTACTGCACTACTGCACCGCGTGTTCTTCGGTCGTCTCGACTTCGACGAACTCGTCGCTGATGATCGGCCGCACGATCTGGTTGCGCCCTTCGAGGATCGCGTCGGCAGCCCCGCGCGCATATAGGCGGATCGCGCGGCTGGAGTCGTCGTTGCCCGGAATCACGTAGTTGACGCCGTCGGGGGAATGGTTGGTGTCTACCACCGCGATCACCGGGATGCCGAGCTTGCCGGCCTCGGTGACGGCGATCTTGTGATACCCGACGTCGATCACGAACAGCGCATCGGGCAGGCCGTTCATTTCCTTGATGCCGCCCAGGCCGCGATCGAGCTTCTCCAGTTCGCGCTGAAACGTGAGCGCTTCACGCTTGGAGATCTTCTCGATCGACCCGTCGGCGACCATGGCTTCCATGTCGCGCAGGCGCTTGATCGAACCCTTGACGGTCTTGAAGTTGGTGAGCATGCCGCCGAGCCAGCGGTGGTCGACGTAGGGCATACCGGCGCGAATGGCTTCCTCGTGGATGATCTCGCGCGCCTGGCGCTTGGTGCTCACGAACATGATGCTGCCCTTGTTCGCGGCCAGTTGGCGCACGTACTTCATCGCATCCTGGTACATCGACAGCGTCTTCTCCAGGTTGATGATGTGGATCTTGTTGCGGTGCCCGAAGATGTACGGCTCCATCTTCGGATTCCAGTAGCGGGTCTGATGGCCGAAATGGACGCCGGCCTCCAGCATCTCACGCATGGTCACTGTCATGAAAAAACTCCTGCTTGGTCTTCCAGGTTGAGCCTCCACCCGCCGGACCGGAACCCCGAATCGGGCGCCGGCACCTTGGCAACTTCGAACGAAGCAGTGCGGGTGTGCGAATTTCCCGCCCCCCGGCCCGGCCGCTCGGTCGGACTGCGCCGGACGACCGCCTCTGTCGCGAGGTGCCAGACCGATGTGCCGGACAATGTCCGGCACATCGGTCGACGCCCGAGGTTTACCGCCAGGGAAGCGAGATAACTCAAGAGTTTACCGCGCGAAGCGGTCGATCTCAAGCCAAACCGTACCGGCTGCCCCGGGGCGGCGGCGTTTGCGCCGGATTCAGCCCCGGGACGGGTTGAAACGCACCCGGAGCGCCCGGAGCCGGTCCATCAGCCCGTTCGACAGCGGGGGCATGGCGGCCTTGGGCGCTTCGACCTGCTGGGCCACACGGACCAGGTCCGGGGTGGCCTTGTAGGCGTGGTACCGGTTGAGAGCGGCGTCGACGTGGTGCGCCAACAGTTCGGGGTTCACCGGCTTGCTGAGGAACCGGTACACCTGCGCCTCGTTGATGAGCTCGATCAGCAATTCGGCGTCGGCCGCACGCGTCGCCGCGATCGTCAGGATCTGGGGATACTGCCGCTTGAGCAGGTGGAGCAGCATGCGGATCTCCGCGCTGGCGGCTTCGAGGTCCACCACCAGCACGGCAATCTCATGCTGGTCGAGCAGCCCGAGGGCCTGGTCCACGTTATCGGCGCGCACGACCCGGTTGCGCTTGCCGAATGCGTCCAACAGGCGGGGAGCCAGCTCGTCGGCCGGGTCCAACGCGAGGATCGCCTCGTCTAATTGCGGTGGTGCCGGCATTTGCCACGCCGGGATGTCCGGAATCCCGGCCGCGGCGTGGACGGCCTCGGCCAGAACCCGCTGGATGTCCTGGGCATCCCAGGGCTTGTTGATGAAGCGCCACACCTCGCCCTCGTTGATCGAGCCGACGATCGAGGCCAGGTCGGAATAACCGGTCAGCAGGATGCGCACGGTGCGCGGCGAGATCTCGCGGACCTGGCGCAGCAG
The DNA here is from genome assembly GCA_043744975.1 of Betaproteobacteria bacterium. Classification (GTDB taxonomy): domain Bacteria; phylum Pseudomonadota; class Gammaproteobacteria; order Burkholderiales. Next base: position 10,035 of record JAYTTO010000505.1, read on the forward strand.
GTCTACGCCGAGCATGCCCGGCATGCGCTGGTCGGACACCAGCACCTGCACCGACAGCTGCTTGATCATTTCGAGCGCCTTCACCGGGTCGTCGCAGATGTGAACCCGGTAATGCGGCCGGAAGATCGCGCTCAGGGCGGTCAGAATCCGTATCTCGTCGTCGACGAACATCACCGCCGGACGATGGTCGCTGCGGGGTTCGACGCGGCGGTCGACGCGGGGTTCGACGCGGGGTTCGACGCGGGGATGCGTCGACACAGCGGCGCTGCTGCCGGTGGCGGCAAGCCCGGCAGTCTGGCCCGCCGCCGGCTTCTGCGCGCGCATGGCCCGGAGCACGCCGGGAACCACCGTCGGGGGCCCGAAAGCCAGAGCCGGCGCAGGAGCCGCCAGCAGTGGTTCGGCCATCGCCATGCGCACCGCCGACTCGTATTCGCGCGCCGACTGGAACCGGTCGATCGGATCCCTGGACATGCCGCGCATCACGATGCGATCGAGCCGGTCCGACAGCAGCGTGTTCAGTTTCGACGGTGCCGGGGGCGTCTCCGTAAACACGCGGTGCATGATCACCGCATTGTTGGCCCCCTCGAACGGGCGCTTGCGGGTGAGCAGTTCGTAGAAGATGACCGACAGGGCATACAGGTCGGTGCGCGGGTCGGCAGTCTCACCGGCAAACTGCTCGGGCGACATGTACGACGGCGTCCCGATCAGGTCCCCGGTCTGGGTCAGGTGCGAGGACTCGATGCGGGCGACCCCGAAATCGGCCACCTTGATGACGCCCTCCCGGCTCACCATCAGGTTGGCGGGCTTGACGTCGCGGTGGATCACGCCCTGGCCGTGGGAATACCCCAGAGCCGACAGCACCTGCACGATGATCTCGCAGACCTTGTCCGGTTCGCCGCGGAAATCTTCGGCCTGGAGAAAGGCGGTGAGCGGCCGCCCGAACACGCACTCCATCACCAGGTAGACCAGGTCGCCCTGCTCACCGGAGTCGTACACGGCCACGATGTTGGGATGCTGGAGCCGACCCGCCGCCCGGGCCTCGATCGCAAACCGCGACAGGATCGCCACCGACTCGCTCGAATGGAGGCGCGACTTGTCGACCACCTTGATGGCGAGGGTGCGCTCGATCACGGGATCGTAGGCCTGATAGACGGTCGCCATGGCGCCGGCACCAAGCACACCCCGGATGTGGTACTTGCCGACGCGTTGCGGGTATTGCGCCATCTAAGCCACCGCGGCTTCGGCAGGCGGGTGGATCGGCAGCGTCACGGTGAAGCGGGTGCCGCGGCCCACCTGCGAGGCCACGGTGATGCGACCGCCGTGCTGCTGCACGATCTTGTAGGCGATCGACAGGCCCAGGCCGGTGCCATGGCCCACTTCCTTGGTGGTGAAGAACGGATCGAAGATCTTCGGCAGCACCTCGGGCGCAATGCCGTGGCCGTTGTCCTGCACCTCGACGACGACGGTGTCGCCGACGCGACGGACGGACACCGCGACGATGCCCCCCGCTTCGGGTGTGGCCTGGGCCGCGTTCGTGATCAGGTTGAGGAACACCTGGTTGATCTGCGACGGCGAACACGAGATCAGCGGGATGTCCTCGAAGCGCTTGCGGATGTCCTTGTGCTTGATCGCGTTGCGGGCGATCTGCAGGGTGCTCTCCAGCCCTTCGCGCAGATCGAACTGCGCCACGCGATTGCGGTCGAGGCGGCTGAAGTTCTTGAGGTTGCCGACCAGGTCCGAGATCTGCCCGATGCCGTAGAGCCCGTCCTTGACCAGGCTCTGGAGCGTGGCGAGGACCTCATGCTCGCGCAACGCCTCCGCCACCGAGTTCACGCGGCCGAACTGGGTGCCGATCTGCGATTCGGTGGTGTCGCCGGCCTGCAGCAGGTCGAGCAGCGTGGTCGTCTCCGCGAACAGCGACGCGAGCGCCGGCAGTTGCGCCGTCACCGTCTCGAGACTCGACTTCACATAGGCAAGCGGCGTGTTGATCTCGTGCGCGACCCCCGCGACCATCTGGCCCAACGAGGACATCTTCTCGGTCTGCACCAGCATGGCCTCGGATTCCTTCAGGTGCCGCAGCGCGTCGGACAGTTCCCGGGTGCGGGCAGCGACGTTCTGCTCCAGCGTGTCGTTGGCGCTCTGGAGCCGGGCGTTGACGTCGTTGATCACGCGATAGCTGCGGAACAGTTGCAGCCCGATATAGCCGAGGGCGATGAGCAGCGCCGCCGAAAACGCGATCAGGTACACGCGATAGAGGTCGCGTTCCTCCAACTGCCGCTGGAACGACTGGGCGAACAGCGCGCCCAGCGTGTCGGTGCGGGGTGCCGTCGGGAAGAAGTACAGTTTCTGGAACGACGCCTCCCGGGGTTTGTCGGCTTCGGACAGGCGCTGGAGCCCGGTCGCGACCGCCGCGACCGGGTCACGGCCGTCCAACGTCATCGCAGCGGCGGCGCGGTCGAGCACGCCCGCGGCGGCGTCCAGCCACCCCGGCGCGGCGGCGCCGCTGCGCGAACTGAACTCGATCACCGTGGCAGCCAGGCGGTCGACCGTGTCGCGCGCCTCGACCAGCAAGGCCGGCGGCACCGCTGCGGTCTCCCTGGCATCGCGCAGCCGCGTCCGGGCCGGCGGCAGCGCATCGAGTACGGTCCGGACCGCGCCGCGAAACGCGCGCGCGTGTTCGCGATAGTCGTTCAGCATGCGGAGTTTCTGCTCGTACAACGTCGCGAGCGCGGCGGCATTGGCGACTAGCACGGCGTCATCGAGCGTGCGGGCCTCTGCCGCGAGGCCATCGAGGTCATGGGCGACCTGGTCGCGCACGACCGGCGGTCCGTCGTCCTTCGCGAGGGTGTCGCTGCGCGAGCGCAGCAGCGACTCATTCCATTTGCCGTCGGTCGCCTTCAGGTTGCGCAGGTGCTCGTTGACCCGGACCTGGCGTGCGAAATCGACACCCTCGGTCTTGTAGTAAAGAAAACCCAGGACCGACGCCAGCGTCGCAGCAAGCAGGATCAACAACACCCGGCGCACGGGATTCATGTGGTCGGGCAGCCCATGGTTGATGCTTTCGGTCGTTGCACCGGTCGGATTGTACCGGTGCAACCGGCCGGGGTCAGCCGAACCCCGCGCGCTGCGCAAACGGCGCGGGTCCGACCGCGCCGTAGGGGTGGCCCGTTCGGGTTCAGTGACCGCCGCGAGCGGCGGCCGCGGGACTCGCCGGTGCGCCGCGCGACACGAGCAGCGTGACCACGACACCGACCAGGGCGATCAACCCCAAGGCGATGAAGGCCCATTCCGAAGAATTGGTGGCGGTGCGGATGCGGCCGATCAGGTCCGGGCCGAAATGCCCGCCCAGGTTGCCCACCGAGTTGATCCAGGCGATCCCCGCCGCCGCCGCGGTTCCGGTCAGGAAAGCCGTCGGCAATGCCCAGAACGTGCAGACGAACGACAGGAGGCCCGAGGTCACGAGCGTCAGCCCGATCATCGACAGGATCGGCGCCTTGCCGACGGCGGCGAGCAGCCACAGCCCGGCCACCGCGACCAGCAGCGACAGGGCCACATGCCATCGGCGTTCACCGGTGCGGTCGGAATGGCTGCCGACCACCACCATCGACACCGCGGCAATCCCCCAGGGGATCATGCTGAGCAGGCCGACCTTGAGGAAGTCCTTCTTGTCGACGCCGAGCTCCTGGATGATCGTCGGCATCCAGAAATTCACGGCGTAGAACCCGATCACGCCGGAGAAATAGACGAACGCATAGGCCCAGACCCGGCCGCTACGGAAGGCATCCATGATGTTGTGGCTGCCGCCAACGCCCGCCTTGGCCGCGTTGTCGGCCTTGACACGGTCGATGACCAGCGCCTTCTCGTCAGCCGTGAGCCAGGCGGCCTTTTGCGGTCCGTCCTCGAGGCGCACCAGAACCAGGAAACCCAGCAGCACCGACGGCACGCCTTCGAGTACGAACAGCCAGTGCCAGCCGCGCCACCCCCCGATCCCATCCATGTATTGCATGATCGCGCCCGAGATGGGCGAACCGAGCACGTTCGCGATGGCGATCGCGGTCATGAACAGCGCCACGGTGCGGGTCCGGCGTTCGCTCGGGTACCAGTAGGTCAGGTAGAGGATGATGCCGGGGAAGAATCCGGCCTCGGCCACACCCAGAAGGAACCGGAGGGCATAGAAGCTGAACTCGACTTCGCCCAATCCGAACATGCCGGGCAGCGGCCCCCACGGGATCACGTCGACGAACGCGAACGCCGAAGAAATGATGCCCCAGGTGATCATGATCCGGGCGATCCAGAGCTTGGCGCCGACCTTCTCGAGCAGCACGTTGCTCGGCACCTCGAAGAAAAAATAGCCGAAGAAAAACACGCCGGCGCCGAAACCGTAGATGGCGTCCGAGAACGCGAGGTCCTTGGCCATCTGCAACTTGGCGAAGCCGACATTGACGCGGTCGAGGAAGGCGACGATGTAGAGCAGGAACAGGAACGGGATGATCCGTGCGGTGACCTTCTTGAAGGTCGATTCTTCGAAATCAGGCGAAACCGTCTGCGTGGGCACGTTCTACCCCTCCCTGTTTCTGTTGTTGTTGCAGCGCGGGGCTGCAAGTGCCGCCGTCGCGAAGGGTATCGCGCGGCACCCGGTCTTGCGGGCGCCCGCATTGTAAGGATGTGCGGCGGGCTTTGGCTACTGGCGATTCCCGGGGACCGGTATGGCGGCCGGTCGGCTCGGGACATCCGCCGACGCGATATCATCGGCTTTCCGAGCACGTTCCGGTCAACCGGTGGCGGCTCGTTCCCGACACGTGGAGCACGCATGGACGAAATGACCTGGGATGCCACCACTGCCACGCGGCGGCTGGCCGGCCTGCCGGAACCCGAACCGCTGCACCCGGACCTTGCAGCCTGCGTGGTGCGCCGGCCAGGCCGCCTCGCCTCGCTCGAACATCCGCTCATCGTCCAGTCGCCCTACATTCCGCCGCTGGCGAGCTACGTGAACGGCCTCTACACGTCGCTGCACCAGCGGGCGGACGCGCTGCTGGCGAGCGGCGTGCACGACCAGTGGCTCGACCTGCACGCGCGCCAGTTCCGGCTCAAGGTCCTGTTCGACCACGCCGGCCAGATCGAGCACGGCGTGTACTGGGACCTGCTGGCGGCCCTGTTCCGGCGCGAGCGCCCGGTGGCCGACGACGCCGACGCCACGTGGGCGCGCGCCCTCGGTTGCGACAAGCCGATGCGCGTGCGTTTCATGACCCGCGCGGAGTCGCTGGCCTTCGACCAACTGGCCGACACGTTCGATGCCTGGGTCGTGGACGTCGCCGGCGCCCCGGTCGCGCTGCTGAGCGCGTTTCCGGAACAAGCCGCCGCCGATCGATTCGTCGCCGCCGCGTCGGCACGGCTGTCGCGGCCGCCCGGCGACTTCGCGCTGCGGCAGTCCCGGCTATCGAAGGATCAGGTCGTTGCCCTCACCAACTCGCGCGGCATGCCGGAGCTGCTCATGCGCAAGCCAGCAGCACGCCCTTCGATCTAGCAGCCAGCCGGACCGCGCCCGCAGAAGCGGCGGCGCTTCAGCGTTGCGCAGCAGCGCCGCCGCGTACCTCGAACCGCACCTGGTCGAGCAACTGCCCGTCGCCGTCCCGCAGTTCCAGTTCGTGCCAGCCGGCCACCGGCGGCCAGAGATCGCCGTCCGCGTCGTCGGCCGGCTTGCCATCGATCTTCCACACGAGGCCCGGGCGGCCACTCGTCGCCAGGAAACGCACCCGCTGCACCGCTGTCGGAATGTCCGGGTCGACCGCCAGGATCGCGCCGTCGCCCGGATACGCGATGCGGGCCAGCGCCCCTGCGGGGTGCTTGATCGCGACCTCGGCCACGTCGGTACCGCGCAGGAACAGTTCGTCGCGCGCTGCCTCCACCTCCGGCACGAAGCGCACCCGCTGCAGCAGCACGTCCGGTGGCCGGGGCGGGGCCACGGCCTTCACGTCGCCGCGGTGGAGGCCGTTCATGATGTCCAGCCAGGCCGGCGCCGCGCCCGAGACTCCCGAGACATCGTGCATCGGGCTGCCGTCGAAGTTGCCGACCCAGACGCCGACCGTGTACCGCCGCGAGAACCCGATGCACCAGTTGTCGCGCATGTCCTTGCTGGTGCCGGTCTTGACGGCCGACCAGAATCGCGTCGACAGGGGGTTGTCGAGCCCGAACGTGACGCTGCGGGCGCCGCGGTCGGCAAGGATGTCGCCGATAATGTAGGTCGCATCGGCATCCATGACCCGCAACGGCTTGGTCGGGGCCGCGCCGGGCTGCAGGCGGGCGCGCGACCACCAGCCGCCGTTGGCGAGCGTACGGAACGCATTGGCCAGTTGCCAGAGGCTCACGTCGGCCGCGCCGAGCGCAAGCGAGAAACCGTAGAAGTCGCCCGACTCGACCATACCGTCGAAGCCGAGTTCGTGCAGGCGCTCGGTAAAGCGGTCCGTGCCCACCAGCATGAGCGTGCGCACCGCCGGCACGTTCAGCGAGGCCGCCAGACTGGTCCGCACCGACGCCAGGCCGCGGAACTCGCGATCGTAGTTCTGCGGCACGTAGAGCCCGTTCGGCGTCACGAGGTTCGCGGGCGAATCGTCCAGCAGGGAGGCCGCCGTGAGCAGGTGCTGCTCCACGGCGAGACCGTAGAGGAACGGCTTGAGCGTCGAGCCGGCCTGGCGGCGGGCGATCACGCCGTCGACGAATGCAGCGCTCGCCGATGCGCCGCCGTTGCCGACGTACGCGAGCACATCGCCGCTGGCGTTGTCGATGACGATCGCCGCGCCGTCGTGGACGCTCCGGCCTGCGAGCAGCGAGAGTTGCCTCGCCAGGGCGTCGATCGCGAGCACCTGGATGCGGGCATCGAGCGTGGTCTGTACGCGGCGCGCACCCGCCGACAGCAACTGGCGGGCAACGTGCGGCGCCAACGCGACCCGCGGCGCCAGCACCGGCGGCCGGCCAAGATGCGCCTGGGCGAGTTGCTCCAGCGGACCGCAATCGGTGGTCGCGGCGAGCGCGCAGGCGCGGCGCGCCACCGTCGCCGACGGTGCATTCGGGCCGCGGAGCAGCGCTGCGAGCAACACCGACTCGCGCTCGTCGAGTCCGGACGGATCCTTCGCGAACAGCCCGTAGGACGCCGCGGCGATGCCGTCGAACTCGCCGCGAAAGGTCGACAAGTTGAGATAGGCCTCGAGAATCTGGCGCTTGCTCCAGGTGCGCTCGAGTTCGCCCGCGGCGCGGATCTGGTCCCACTTCTGCGCCACGGTGCGCCGGCTGCCCCGCGGCTTCAGCTTCGGCTCGAGCATCGCGGCCACCTGCATCGACAGCGTGCTGGCGCCGCGCGGCGAGCCGCGCAGGAGCGTGTCCACCGCGGCATCGCCGAGGGCCCGCCAATCGACACCCGCGTGCTCGTAGAAGCGCTTGTCCTCGGCCCGCACCACGGCCGCCACCAGCGCCGGCGAGACCTCACCCAGGGCCGTCCAGGGCAACCGGCGGACGTGGTCGTCGACCCGCAGTTCATGCAGCGGTACACCGTTGCGGTCTACCAGCACCGCCTCGCTTGACACATGGCCGGCGCGCACCTGATCGAAGCCAGGCGCCGCCGCGATCGCGGCGGCCGACGCCAGCAGCGCGACCAGTGCAAGTGACGCCCGCACTCTAGTCACTCCGCCGACGGATAGTTGGGGAAGGACACCACCCTTCCGCAGGGTCCCCCGAG
>JAYTTO010000506.1:0-3174 GCA_043744975.1 Betaproteobacteria bacterium
TGCTTCGAGGGCTCCGCCCCCGATCTTGCGGTCCAGCCGGAGCGCGTGGCCGCGCTGGCCCTGGGTCTGCGCTGGCCTGAGCAATGGGCGGAGACGGGCGAGCGCCTCGATTTCTTCGACGCCAAGGGCGACCTCCAGGCCGTCGCGGGAGGCCGCAGGCTCGATTTCGCCGCCTCGACCCACCCCGCATGCCGTCCGGGCCGCTGCGCCGCCGTGAGCCTTGGCGGCAAGCCCATCGGGTTCGTGGGCGAGCTGCACCCCCGCCTGCAGCAGAAATACGAGCTGCCCTCCGCCCCGCTGGTCTTCGAGGTGCTGTCCGACCCCCTCCTTGCGGGGGCCTATCCGCGCTTCGCCGGGGTGTCCCGGATGCCCGTAGTGCGCCGCGACCTGGCCCTGGTGGTGGCCGAAGAGGTGCCCGTGGGAGCCATGCTGGAGGCCGTGCGCGGGGCCGTTCCGGACTTCGTCCGGGAGGTCGAAGTGTTCGATCAGTACCGCGGAAAGGGGGTCGAGCCCGGCCAAAAAAGCCTTGCCCTACGTATAGTTATGCAGGATACTGCTAGGACTTTGACAGATTCGGACGTGGAGGCTGTGGTCGCCTCCATTCGCCAGCAACTCAACGAAAAATTCAAAGCCAAGCTGCGCACGTGAAAGACAAAGTCACCCTCACCAAGGCGGAGCTCGCCGACCTCATGTTCGAAAAGGTCGGGCTGAACAAGCGCGAGGCCAAGGACATGGTCGAGTCCTTCTTCGAAGAGATCCGCATCGCCCTTGAGCGCGGCGAGATGGTGAAGTTGTCGGGGTTCGGCAATTTCCAGCTCCGCAAGAAGCCCCAGCGCCCCGGGCGAAACCCCAAGACCGGGGAGGAAATCCCCATCACCGCACGTCGCGTGGTCACCTTCCATGCGAGCCAGAAGCTGAAGAGCCTGGTGGAGAAGTCCTTCAATGGCCACGGAGAACCTGGCGACGACTGAGCTCCCCGCGATCCCCGCCAAGCGCTATTTCACCATCGGCGAAGTTAGCGAGTTGTGCGGGGTGAAGCCCCATGTGCTGCGGTATTGGGAGCAGGAATTCACGCAGCTGAAGCCCTTGAAGCGGCGCGGCAACCGGCGCTACTACCAGCACCACAAGGTGCTGCTGATCCGGCGCATCCGCGAGCTGCTGTACGAGCAGGGGTTCACGATCAGTGGGGCGCGCAACCGCCTGACCGAATCCGGCCCGGCGCGCGCCGCGCCGGTCACGCCCGATGGCAACGCCGCTGTCGACCTGCTCGATCTCGAACAGCTGATGGAGGCGACCGATTCCGGAGCTGAGCCGCAGGGCTCGGTTTTGCCTTCTCCTGAAGTCAACGCCCTGGCCTTGTCGATGCCGCAGCTCAGGTTGGAGCTGCTGTCGATCATGGGGCTGCTGACGCCCTAGCTAGCGCGGCAGCTTGTCGTCTTCGAGGCGGTCTGTTCGCCCCTATAATCACGGGCAACGCGGGGCGTAGCGCAGCTTGGTAGCGCACTTGTCTGGGGGACAAGGGGTCGCAGGTTCAAATCCTGCCGTTCCGACCAGTGAACTCAATGGGTCAGCCCTCTCAAAGAGCTGACCCATTTTTATTTGCGCTGTGCGCGTGCGCGCTTGACAGGCTCCTCCAGTGAACCATCGGTCTGACACATGGGCTGCCAACTCCCGGCCCGGGTTGATGCAATCCGAAGAGCAGGCTCGGACGGCTGGCTCGCCGGCCGCGAACGTTGTCGACTTTTTCGACATGGTTGCCATCGGTGAGGCCATGGTCGAGTTCAACCAGACCGGCCAGAGCGGCAGCCGCACCTACCTGCAAGGCTTCGGCGGCGACACGTCCAATGCCGTCATTGCGGCAAGCCGACAGGGTGCGAAATGCGCGTACGTGACGCGCGTGGGAGACGACGACTTCGGTCACATGTGCCTCGACCTCTGGCGCACCGAGGGTGTGGACACGAGCGCGATCGGCATCGATGCGTCGGCGCATACCGGTGTGTACTTCGTCCGCCACGACGAGCGCGGCCATTCGTTCAACTACCTGCGGGCGGGCTCGGCGGCCAGCCACATGCAGCCCGGCGACGTGCCGCAACAGCTCCTCAAGAACACGCGCTATCTGCACGTGTCCGGAATCAGCCAGGCCATCAGTGCCTCGGCGACCGAAACGGTGCTGCATGCCATGCGCGTGGCGCGCCTGGCCGGAGCGCAAGTCTCGTACGATCCCAACCTGCGACTGAAGCTCTGGCCGCTCGAGCGCGCTCGAGAAGTCATCCTGGCATCGATGGCGCTGTGCGATCACTTCCTGCCCAGCCTTGACGACGTGCAACGGCTCTCGGGGTTGACCGACCCGCGCGAGATCGTCGCCTGGTGCCACCACAACGGGGCGAAGACGGTGGTGTTGAAACTGGGCCGAGAGGGGTCGCTCGTGTCGGACGGCCAGCACTGCGTGCCCGTGGCGGCCCACAGCGTGCAGACCGTCGATGCCACTGGCGCGGGCGATTGTTTCGACGGCTCCTATCTGGCCCGCCTGGCCACCGGTGCCGATGCACTGGCCGCAGCACGATGGGCAAGTGCTGCGGCGGCACTCGCGACGACAGGCTATGGCGCCGTCGAGCCGCTGCCGAGGCCGGCGCAGATCGTCGGTCTGCTGGCCGCCGATTCATCGTCGACGCAGACGACTTGACGCTTTCGGGCAAGGTCGGGACGCGCTGGATTGAAGCGCCCAACGCTTCCCAACCGGCACCCCCCGCGTAACCTCAACCGGAGTACGCGGTGCCAAGGCTACATGCTGCGCCGGTACTGCCCGCCCACCTCGAACAGCGCTTCCGTGATCTGGCCGAGCGAACAGCAGCGCACCGCCTGCATCAGCACCTCGAACACGTTGCGGTTCTCGATTACCGCCTGCTTCAGGCGCGCAAGCATCGCGGGCGCTTCGGCCGCGTGCAGGGCCTGGAACTCGGCGAGCCGCCGGAGTTGCGACTGCTTCTCGTCGTCGGTCGAGCGCGCCAGCTCCAGCGTGTCGGGCGCGGCTTCACCGTGCGGGTTGCGGAAGGTGTTGACGCCGATGATCGGGTACTCGCCGGTGTGCTTCAACATCTCGTAGTGCATCGACTCTTCCTGGATCTTGCCGCGTTGGTAGCCGGTTTCCATGGCCCCGAGCACGCCGCCGCGCTC
>JAYTTO010000507.1:0-4206 GCA_043744975.1 Betaproteobacteria bacterium
CGGCGTGGAACAGGAACTCGGTGCGGACCAGCCCGATGCCGTCGAAGCGGGCCGGGTCGAGCGTGTCGAGTTCGCCTGGGTCGGCGACGTTGAGCAGCAGCGCCACCGCTTCGCCGTCGGCGCTGGCGCAGGGACCGGTGGAGGCCTGCTCGACCTGCGCGAGCAGGGCGAGTTCCACATCGCGCCATTGCCGGAATGCCTGTTCGCTGGCCGTGCCCGGATCGAGGATCAGGACGCCGCGGGCCGCATCGAGCAGCGCATGGCCCCGTAGCTCCGCGACCGGGACACCGAGCCCGACCACCATCGGCACGCCGCGTGCGCGCGCGAGCATCGCCACATGGCTGGTGGGGCTGCCGGCGGTCAGCACCAGCGCGCCGCCGGCCGACCAGTCGATGGCCAGGAAGCGCGACGGCGGCAGGTCGTCGGCGACGAGGATCGCGCCGGCGGTCTGTGCGACCGAGAGCGTGTCGCCGGTGAGCTGCGCGAGCACGCGGTCGCGGAGGTCGAGCATGTCTGCCGCCCGTGCCTGGAAGTATTCGTCGGCGGCCGACTGGTAGCCCTCGATCTCGTGGTCGAGCGCCGTGCGCCAGGCGGTGTCGGCGGGGACCCGCGCGTCGATGGCGGCGAATGCAGGCGCGGACAACTCGTCGTCCGCGAGCATGGCGATCTGGAACTCGATCATCTCGGCTGCGTCGGTGTCGGCCTCCGCCGCGATGGCCTTCAGCTCGCCGATCGCCGCCTGCAGCGCCGCGCGCAGATCGCTGGCTTCGTGCGCCGGTTCGCCGGAGGCCGAACGCCGGTGATGCGCGACGGTGATCGCCACCACCGGTCCCCGCGCCAGGCCGGGCGCGGCCGGACGGCCTTCAAGTCGTCGTTCGGTCACGGGCAGTGCTGGCCGCGGCGTCCGGCTCCTCCTCGCCGAAACGACGTCGCACCAGATCGACCAGGGCTTCGAGGGCCTCGGCGGCATCGCCGCCGAGCGTGCGGAAGTGCAGGGTGGTGCCGCGCGCGGCCTTCACGCGCATCACCTTGACCGGGCTCTTGGCGTCGATCCAGGGGCCGGCGGGATCGAGCGCGAACTCGGTGCTGGCGGCAAAGCGCTTGGCGAGTTGCGTGAGCTTGACCGACGGGCGGGCGTGCAGACCGACGGCGTTGGTGAGGACGGCGGTGCCGATGCGGTGGGTTGCGTTCATGCTGGCGTTGCGGTGCTGGGATCGGGTGCCGGTCGGATCAGACCGGCGAGAGTTCTTCGGCGGTGCGCTTGACCGCGGCGAGCGATGCGCCGCCCGAGGCTTCGGTGGCGGCGATCACGGCGCCTTCCACGATCGGGGCGTTGCACACGACGATGTGATGCGACTTCGGCGCGCCGAGCATCTCGATGGCCATCTCGCTGTTGGTCTCGGCACCGCCCAGGTCGACCAGGATGGCGACACCCGCGTCCGACCAGGCCCGATCGATCGCGGCCATGATCTCGCCGACGTCGGTGCCGAGGCCGCCGTCGGCATTGCCGCCGGTCCAGGCCAGCGGCACGGTGTCGCCGACCATCTGGCGGACCATGTCCGCGGCGCCCTCCGCGACCTTGGCCGAATGCGAAACGATGACGATGCCGACGTTGCTCATGGGGTTGCCGGTTCCAGGGTGCGGCAGATCGTGCCGATGATGAGTGCCGACGAGTACGCACCGGGATCGACGTGCCCGATGGACCGGTCGCCCAAGTACGAGGCGCGGCCGCGGATCGCGCGCAGGGGTGCGGTGGCCTGCGCGCATTCGGCAGCGCGGGCGCCGACCCGCGCGCCGATGCTGCCGCCGCCTGCCGCGAGCAAGGATTGCACCGGAACCAGCACATCGAGCATGGTCTTCTGGCCGGCCTCGGACCTGCCGAGTTTCCGGATGGCGTCGATCGCGACGCCCAGCGCCCGGGCCAGGTCGTCGACGGAGGGCGCGGCCGGGAGTTCCTTGCCGAGAGTCATGAACAGCGTGCCGTACAACGGCCCGGAGGCGCCGCCGACCTTCATGATCAGCGTGGTGCCCAGTTGCCGCAGCGCGTCGGGCAGCGGTTTCGCCGCCAGCGCGTCGAGCTGCAAGCGGACGGCGTCGAAGCCGCGCTTCATGTTGAGGCCGTGATCGCCGTCGCCGATCGCCTGGTCGAGTGCGGTGAGGGCCTCGGTGTTCGCGACCACGGTCGCGCAGACGTTGTCGATGAGGGCGCGCAGCCGCGCGGCGTCGATGACGATGGGGTCAGGCACGGACTCGCCCCCCGGCGGCGTCGAAGAACAGCGGCTGGACCAGCTCGATGTCGACCGGGTCGCCGACCGCGAGGCCGGCATCGGGATCGGACAGCGTCACGAAATCGCGATCGGCGATGGCGATGTGCAGGTGGTTCTGGTCGCCCAGGTGCTCGATCCAGGTGACCTTGCCCACGGCGCTGCCGTTGGCTGCCCGACGGATGCGCACGTGCTCGGTGCGCGCGCCGATGGTGTGCGCCGCCGGCGGCGCGGCCACGCCCGGGAGCATGGCGCGCCCGATCAGGTTGATGGCCGGGCTGCCCAGGCGCGTGGCGACGTAGGCGTTGACCGGGTCCTGATAGATCTGGCGCGGCGTGCCGAGCTGGATCAGCCGCCCGCGGTCGAGCACGCCGATGCGGGTGGCCATCGTGAGCGCCTCGGTCTGGTCGTGGGTCACGTAGAAGATGGTGGCGCCGAGTTCTTTCTGCACGCGTTTCAGCTCGATGCGCATCTCGGCGCGCAGCTTCGCGTCGAGCGAGGACAGGGGTTCGTCCATGAGGTAGACGGCCGGGCGCCGCACCAGCGCCCGGCCGATGGCGACGCGTTGCATCTGGCCGCCCGACAGTTGCGTCGCGCGGTTGGCGAGCTTGTCCTCGATGTGCAGCAGCCGCGCGACCGCGTCGACGCGGGCCTTCACCTCGGGCTCGGGCAGACGCCGTGCCGGCGAGCGCAGCGGGAAGGCGAGGTTGTCGAACACCGACAGGTGCGGATACAGCGAATATTGCTGGAACACGAACGTGACGTCGCGCGCCGCGGGTGTGGCCGCGGTCATGTCGCGGCCGCCGATGTGCACGCGGCCGGTGTCGGGCGTCTCCAGGCCGGCGATGAGCCGGAGCGTGGTGGTCTTGCCGGCGCCGGTCGGACCGAGCAGCACGAGGAACTCGCCGTCGGCTACGTCGAGCGACAGGTCGGCGACGGCCTGCATGTCGCCGAAGCGCTTGCCCACGGCGTCGAGGCGGACGTCAGCCATGGCTTGCCTGCGCGTGCAATGCCGAGCGGACGGCGCGGCCGGTCGCGCGCTCGAACAGGGACAGCTTCTCCGGCCGGAACGACAGCCCGACGTGATCGCCCGGCTGCGCGGGAATGTCGGCCGCGACGCGCGCCTTGACCTTGCTGCCGTCGGCGCCTTCGAGGATGACGATCTGGGTGGTGCCGAGGTATTCGCTGTCGATGATCGTGGCGCGCAGCAGCGCTGCGTCGGCGAACTGCACGTGCTCGGGGCGGACGCCCAGCACGAGCGCGCCGTCGTCGATGTCTTCGTGGATCTCCGGCACCGGGATGCTGATGCCCGCGATGGTCACCGCGCGTGTGCCGCGCGCGAGGCTGCCGCGGAAGTCGATGAAGTTCATCGGCGGCGACCCGATGAAGTCGGCCACGAACAGCGACGCCGGCCGGTCGTAGATCTCCTGCGGCGAGCCGAGCTGCTCGACCGCGCCCTGGTTCATGACGGCGATGGTGTCGGCCATCGACATCGCCTCGAGTTGGTCGTGGGTGACGTACACCGTGGTGGCGCCCAGGCGATCGTGGAGCGCGCGCAGTTCGCCGCACATGATCCCGCGGAACTCGGCGTCGAGCGCGCCGAGCGGCTCGTCCATCAGGAAGGCGAGCGGCTGGCGCACGATCGCACGGCCGAGCGCGACGCGCTGGCGATCGCCGCTGGACAGCCCCGACACCGGTTTGTCGAGCAACTCGGTGATGCGCAGCGTGCGCGCGGCCTGCTCCACCTGGCGGTCGATCTCGGCCCGTGGCACGCCCTGGGACAGCAGCGGGAACGCGATGTTCCGGCGCACGTTCATGTGCGGGTAGAGCGCGAACATCTGGAACACGAACGCGATGTCGCGCACCGAGGCGCGCTTGTAGCTCACGTCTTCGTCACCGAGGAAGATCTGGCCCGAGGTTGGCAACTCGAGGCCCGCGATCA
>JAYTTO010000508.1:0-6404 GCA_043744975.1 Betaproteobacteria bacterium
CGAGTCGTTGGCGCAGCTCGCGGTAGCGGGCGAGCATGCCGGCGGCGATGCACATTTCTTCGCTGTCGTTGAAGGCCGGCACGCCGACGCGGGCCAGCATCTGGAACCACTCGGCCTTGCGCTCGAGCGTGCCCATCATCGAATGCATCATCGGGATCGGAGAGTACTTCGCGATCCCCGCGATCGCCAAGACCACAGACTCGGCGTCGACCATGAACGGCACGACGTGGATCATCAGCACCACGTCGATGCGGCCCGGCACTTCCTCCAGGATCGCGCGCAGCGTCGTCTCGAACCGGTCGGCGCGCGCATCGGCGAGCAGGTCCAGCGGATTGGCCACGGCGGCCTCCACCGGCAGCGCCGCCCGGAGCCGCTGCGCCAGGGCGTCGGGCAGGTCGACCAGCTCCAGGCCCTCGAGCACGGCCTGGTCGGCCGTCAGCACGCCGGGACCACCCGAATTCGAGACCACGAGCGCGCGCGGACCGATGCCGTCCGGATGCGAACCGAACACCTTGCCCGCAAGACGCAGGTGCCGCAGGCTGGCGACGCGCAGGATGCCCGCCTCCCGGCAGAGCGCGTCGATCTCGCTGCTCACGGTGCCGGTGGCGCCGGTATGGCGCTGTGCCGCGGCTCGTCCCTGCTCGGTGCGCCCGCCGATCAGCGCCACGATCGGTTTCGCCGCGGCCACGCGGCGCGCGACCCTGGTGAACCGCTCGCGATTGCCGATCGACTCGACATACAGCAGGATCGCGCTGCACAGCGGATCGTCACCGAGGTACTCGATGTAGTCGGCGACGTCGAGATGCATGCCGTTGCCCACCGAGACGACCGCGCCGAGCGGAATGCCAAAGCCATGGCTTGCGGCGATCATCTCCTCGGCGACCGCACCCGACTGGGAGATCAACGCCACCGGCCCGCCGCACGGCACGTCGCGGAAGAACGTCGCGGCGAACCGGAACTCGGGGTCCATCAGGTTGACCAGACCGGCGCAGTTCGGACCCGCGACGACGAGATCGTTATCGTGGGCAAGCGTCTGCAACGCGGCGTCGCGCTCGAGTCCCTCCGGACCGGCCTCGGCGAAGCCGCCCGGCAGGATGAGCAGGTTCACGTGCCCGCTCGCAGCTGCCTCACGCGCCACGTCCAGGATCGACTCGGGCCTGACCAGTACTGCCACCAGGTCCGCCGGGGGATAGATCTCGCGCAGCGACCTGACCGCCGTGATGCCGTGGATCGTGCCGCCCTTCGGATTGACCGGGATCACCCGGCCGCGATAGCCGCATACGCGCAGATTGCGCATCACGGCCCCACCCGAACTGGTGCTGCGTTCTCCGGCACCGACCACCGCGATGCTGCCGGGATGGAAGAAGCTGGCGACGCGCTTGCGATCGATCGACATCAGTACCCGCCGCACGGCCCGGTGGCACCGGAGAGCACGCGACGGATCACGCGCCACCCCGCAGGCGCTGCCCGATCCGGAGCAGCGCATCGGGCGCGCCGAAGCCGCCGGCCTTGGTCACCAGCCAGATATTGCGTTCGCCGACGGCAAGGCGCGCGCAGGCGATTCCCGGCAGCAGTTCGCAAGACACGTCGAGCGTCGACCGTCCGGCGGCCCGCAGGATCGCCATGGCCGTGTCACCGCCGGTGGCGACGATCGCGCCGATGCCGTCGGTGGTCAGGGCCGCCAGCGCATGCGCCGCGAGCCGTGCGGCAACCTGTGCCGCGTCGCCCTCGGTCCCGTCCGCCGCCCGGGTCGCGGCAATGACCACATCGCCGTCGTCCACCTCGAACTCCCCGACCGGGTCGCCATTGGGCGCCAGCACGACCCTGACCCCGGCGCCCGACAACCGCACCACCTGCTCCCGCGAGGACGCGGCGCGCGAGCCGACCACGTAGAGGATGCGACCGTCGAAGGCCATCGGGGCGGCGGTTGGCCCTGGCGGCAAGGCGCGGGCCAGGGCCGCCGTCAGGCCGGCCGAACCAACCAGCAACGGTGCGGCACCGAGCGGCAGGGCAGCGACGATGGCATCGAGATCGGCATCGGTGGTCGCGTCGTGGACCCGGGCGTCGACACCCGTGGATTCGAACGCTTGCGCCAGCGGCTGGCGCAACGCCGGCGACAGGGAATCGTGTACGAACGCGGTTTCTGCGAGCGGCACGCCGTCGACCAGCACAATGCCATCGACCACGGTCCGACCCTGTCCCGGGAAAGCCGGCGCCACGACGGCACGGCCGCGGCCGGACGCGCGCAGCGCCGCCACGGTCTCGCCCACGACGTTACCGCGCAGGGTCGAATCGATCTTCTTCACCACCACCGGGAACACCGCCCCGCCGAGCCGGCGGAACGCGCTCTCGACCCGCGCCGCCGCCTGCGGGAACGGCAGATGACGCGACTCGGTGTTGACCGACACGACCGTCGCATGCGTCACCTGCAGGGCATCGCAATCGTCGGGCGATGCGACCACCACGGTGACCAGGCCGCGGGACGCGAACGGTCCGGCGGCGTCCATCGCACCGGTCAGGTCATCGGCAATGATCAGGACCCGCAACGGTGCGCTCTGCGACATCGGACGACAGCGCCGCGCGGGCGATCAGGCGTCGGCGCGATCAGCCATCATGCGGGCGTAGGCGATCGCCGCGCGCATGTTGGTGTGGTCGGCCTTCCCGGTCCAGGCGATGTCGAAGGCGGTGCCGTGATCGACCGAGGTGCGCCGGATCGGCAGGCCGAGCGTGACGTTGACCGTGGTGTCGAACGCGATCAGCTTGGTCGGGATATGGCCCTGATCGTGATACTGCGCCACGACGAGATCGAACTCGCCGCGCGTAGCCCGGTAGAAGACCGTGTCGCCGGAAATCGGGCCGCGGGCGTCGATGCCTTCGGCCTGCGCCAGCACGACCCCGGCGTTGATCTGGTCGATCTCCTCGCGCCCGAAGATGCCGCCCTCGCCGCAATGCGGATTCAGACCGGCCACGGCGATACGCGGGCTCTCGATGCCGAGCGAGCGGTAGTGCTTCCAGCCGGCGCGGATCGTATCGAGCACGCGCTGGGTCGTGGCGCGTTCGGTCGCATTGCGCAGGCTCGTGTGCGTGGTCACATGCACCGCCGCGAGCTTGTCGGAAGCGAGCAGCATGAACGACGACTTGGTATCGGTGAGCGTCGCCAGCAGTTCGGTATGGCCGTCGAAGTGGTGCCCGGCCGCGTGCAACGCCGCCTTGTTGAGCGGTGCGGTGACGATGACCGCGATGTCGCCCGCGACCGCGAGCGTGACGGCCTTCTCGATGTACCGGTAGGCCGCCTCGCCGCCACCGGCGCTCAGCTTGCCGTCGGTGATCTCGCCGTCGCGGGTCGTCGGGACGTGAAAGACCGGCACCGCGCCATCGCGTGCCGCGGCCGGGTCCTCGAACCGCAGCCCGGTCCCGAGGAGGCGATCGGCGCGGGCGAGCAGGTCGCGGTTGCCGATGACGGAGGTCCGGGAACGGTCGCCCGCGCTCATCTCGGCCAGCGCCTTGACGGTGATCTCCGGGCCGATGCCGGAAGGATCGCCCAGGGTGATGCCCAGCATTGCCGAAGCGGTCATGTCGTGTGCTCGTCGCTAATCAAGATCGAAAGGAAGCCGGATTATAGCCACCGACCCGTTCGGCAACCCGGCAAGCAGGCCCCATGACGACCCCGGGCAGGCGCCGGCAGGTGCATGACGCCACATCAGGTGCCGGGCGAGAGCGTCGCCCGCACGTCCTCGGCGGTGGCCAGGGGCGAGCCCATCGCATCGATCGCCTCCGCCGCGGCACGGACCAGGTCGACGTTGGACGCGGTCGCGCCGAACGAGGCATCCTCGAGTCCCACGCGGACGTGACCGCCCTCGCTCACGATCCGCGGAATGAGCGGCAGGATGTCGACGCCGAGGCCGCCCGCCATCCACTGCGCGCCGGGTGCGAGTTGATCGAGCAGCTTCAGATAGGCCGTGAGTGCGTAGTCCTCGGGCGGAAATCCGAAGCTGTAGTCGGAGGTGAACATGAACCGGTAGATCGGCGGCGGCGAGCTCTCGCGCCAGTGCAGCGCCGCGCCGAGACGCAGGAAGCCGGGCTCGTAGATGGCGTACGACGGATGGAACTGGAACCGCCGCGCCAGCGCCAGCGCATGGCGGATGGTCGGCTCGGCGTTCTGGTAGACGAAACCCGGTTCGTCGCGACCGATCTGGTCCCAGTGCGTGATGTTGCAGGAGCCCGGGTCGACCGCGGCCCACTCGAGCATGTTGAGGCCGGCCAGCCGTTCGATATGGGCGTAACGCGCCTGCGCATCCATCGCGGCGGGCGTGTCGCCGCTGCCCACGAACGGAACCGTCGGGTAGACGATCGCGTCGACCCTGCTGCGGATGCCGCCGATGATGCGCGCGTACAGCTCCGCGTCGTCGCTCTGGCGCCCCGTGGCGGTGTCGTAGGCGTGCACGTGCACGATCGCGGCCCCGGCCTCGACGCAGGCGATGCCCTGCGCGACGATCTCGTCGAGACCCACCGGGATGCCCGGCTGTCGGTCCCGGCCCCACGGCCCGTTGACCGCGACCTCGAGCCAGGTCTTTCTTGCACCGTCGTCAGCAATGGCCATGCGGTGTCAGAGCGCCGGAAGGATGTGGACAGGCAGGTCGCCGAGCCCGTCGATATGGCCGCTCAGCCGGTCGCCGGCAACCACCGCACCGACGCCGGCGGGCGTGCCCGTGAAGATCAGGTCGCCGGATGCGAGCAGGTAGTAGTCGGAGAGAAAACTGATGGTCTCTGGCACCGACCAGATCAGGTCGGCGAGATCACCCTTCTGGCGCAGCTCGCCATTGACCGAGAGCGTGATGGCGCCGCCGGCGGGATGCCCGATGGCGGACGCCGGATGCAGCGGCCCGATCGGTGCCGACTGGTCGAAGCTCTTGCCGAAATCCCATGGGCGGCCGAGATCGCGCGACGCCAGTTGCAGATCGCGCCGGGTCATGTCGAGGCCGACCGCATAGCCGAACACGTGATCGAGCGCGCTCGCCACCGGAATCCGGCGGCCGCCGCTCTTCAGCGCCACCACCAGCTCGATCTCGTGGTGGTAGTTGCTGGTGCCGGGCGGGTAGTGGATGTCGCCGCCGCCGGGCACCACCGCATCGGCGGGCTTCATGAAGAAGAACGGCGGTTCCTTGTCTGGATCCCTGCCCATCTCGCGCGCATGCGCCGCGTAGTTGCGGCCGACGCAGTACACGCGCCGCACCGGGAACTGCCTGGCGTCGCCGACGATGGGCACGACCACGGTCGCCTGGGGTTCGAACAGGAAGGTCATTTTCTGCACTCCGGAGAGACTACGGTCAGAACAGGTGGAACGCCCCGTCCACCACGCCGAGGGGGGGCCAGCGGCCGCCTTCGAACATCCGGTATCTTCGCACGAAGAAATGATCCTCCACGGCACCGGCAAGCTGCGATGCAACGTTCCAGCAGCCGCTTGCGCTCGCTCGCCTCGCGATCCCACCAGCCCGGTTCCCACATGGGACTGCGGATGACGAGTTCCGCGTGATCCCATGAAGCGACGGCTTCGACCGGAGTCGCGGCGGCCGCGCCCAGCGCGCCGAGATAGCCGGCCACCTCGCGCAGGTCCGATGCCTCCAGCGGCAGGCCACAGGCCGAGAACCAGGCCGCGGGCAGCGGGTACCCGGGCGTCCGGGTCAGCACTCGCGCTGTTCGCGCCAAAGCGCCAGGGCCCGCTGGACCGGACGATCGGAGAAACTGAACAGGACGGCGTCCTCGCTCGCCTGCAGCCGATGCCGCGTCCAGCCCGGCACCACGAAGGTGTCGCGCGGGCCGAACGAGAAGGAGCGGTCGTCGAGATGGCATTCGCCGCGACCGTCGATGACGTGGAACACGGTGCCGTCCGTGCTTCGATATCCGGTACCGGCGAAGCCCGCGGGCAGCAACTGGATGAAGGCACCGATGGTCGGCATCGCCGGCCCGCCGGTCGCGGGGTTGGTGAACTGAAGCTTGTAGCCGTGGCAGGCGTCGGGACCACCGCTGCGCGCAAGCCGGTGCAGGGTCTCTCGACTGCGATCGTACGGATAGGCGAACAGCGGCGATGCGGCGTGACGCGGCTCGTAGTCGAGCGGCATGAGCGTCGCCCCGTAGCGCGCGAGTGCGTCGCCTTCGGGCCGCACCACGGGCTGGGTGTCGGCGCCCAGATTCTCGGCGAAGCCGCAATCGAAGAACCGCACCAGCGGAATGTCGAGACCATCGAGCCAGACCACGGGCTCTCCGGCGTTGCTGCCGTGGTCATGCCAGGTCCATCCGGGCGTGATGATGAAATCGCCGCGGTGCATGGTGGCACGCTCGCCGTCGACGGCGGTGTAGGCACCGTCGCCTTCGACGATGAGCCGGAGCGCCGTCTGAGTGTGGCG
>JAYTTO010000509.1:0-2278 GCA_043744975.1 Betaproteobacteria bacterium
GCGATCATCCATTCGAGCCGGTGATCGCGATATTGGCGCTTGACCTTGCCGTCGGCAATGAGTTGCGGAAAATCGGGCAGATTGGCGAGCGATGCCTTCAACTGGTCGAATACCTTCGACACCGATGGACGCTGGCAGACGCGATCGAACCACGCGGCCAGCCGCGGCGCCGCGATCGGATAGCCGTAGCCGATGGTCGAGCGGCCGAGTACCGGCGCCACGGCGATATCGCCCCAGCCGAACTGGTCGCCGTTGAACCACTGACGGTCGCCGAGTTGGCCATCGAGCCAGTGCTGCAACTGCTCGATGTTGCGCCGCGCATAGGCCACCATCTGCTCGCCCTGGGCGCCGGTGGCGCGCTTCGCGCGCAGCACTTCCATCGTGCCCCAATTGTTGGGCTCATAGTGCGTGTCCATGACGTCCTCGATCATGCGCACGCGGGCCCGCTCGGCCGGGCTGGCGGGGCGCATCGGCGGCGTCGGCCATTTGTCGTCGAGATACTCGAGGATGATGGTCGAGTCGAACACCTCGACATCGCCGTCGATCAGCGCCGGGATCTCGGCACGCGGGCTGGCCTCGACGAATTCGCCGGCGGCGGTACCGTCCATCATGCCGGCCGGGATCTGCGCTTCATATTCCAGGCCCTTCTCGTTCAGCGCCATCTTCACCTTCATGGCAAACGCGGACAGCGGGTGTTCGTAGAGCTTCAGCATGGTTGTCTCCAGGGAATGGTTCAGCGCGTCACCAGCACGACTTTGCCGCTGACGCGTTTCGAGGTCACTTCGTTGAGGGCGTCGGCTACCTGTTCGAGCGGATAGGTGGCATGGATGTGCGGTTTCACCTTGCCGGCGACGAACAATTGCATCAGTTCGGCATTGTTGGCGGCGTTGCGCTCCGGTTCGGCCTTGGTGAATCCGCCCCAGAACACGCCGACGATCGAGCAGCCCTTGAGCAGCGCGAGATTGAGCGGGATCTTCGGAATCTCGCCGCCGGCGAAGCCCACCACCAGAAAGCGGCCGTTCCAGGCCATGTCGCGCAGCGCGGTCTCCGACAACGGGCCGCCGACCGGATCATAGATGACATCGACACCGCGGCCATTGGTGATGGCCTTGACCCGGGCACGCAGATCCTCGGTGGCGTAGTTGATGGTCTCGTCGGCGCCGTTCTGCCGGCAGACCTCAAGCTTGGCCTCGGTGGAGGCGGCGGCGATCACGCGCGCGCCCATCGCCTTGCCGATCTGCACTGCGGACAGGCCGACACCGCCGGACGCGCCCAGCACCAGCAGCGTCTCGCCAGGCCGGATGCGCGCGCGATCCTTCAGCGCGTGATACGACGTGCCATACGTGAGCAGGAAGGCGGACGCCGAGACGTAGTCCATGCTGTCGGGCATCGCGAACAGGCGGCCGGCATCGGTCGCGAGTTCCTGCGCGTATCCGCCCCAGGTGGCCGCGGCGATCACGCGGTCGCCGATCTTCCAGCCGGTAACGCCCTCGCCCAGCGCCTTGATCGTTCCGGCGGCCTCGCCCCCCGGAGAAAACGGCAGCTCGGGCTTGAACTGGTACTTGCCCTGGATGATCAGCGTGTCCGGGAAGTTGACGCCGGCCGCCTCCACGGCAACCACAACCTGGCCCTTGCCGGGCACGAGCGACGGGACATCTTCGACGACGAGAGTCTCGGGTCCGCCGAGTTGTTTGCACAGCACTGCCTTCATGATGGAGCCCTGTTCGAGATCATGCGGTGACCGGCACCGCATGGCGTTGTTTCGACCGGCCGCCAGCGCGGCCGACGTTCATGCACCCTCCTGATTCGCGACATTGCCCAGCGTCCCTCACCCTCGGTCCCTCTCCCGGGGGGAGAGGGATGTGTACTGCTCCCTTCTCCGGGATGTCTACGGCTCCCTTCTCCGGGATGTGTACTGCTCCCTTCTCCGGGATGTCTACGGCTCCCTTCTCCCTCCGGGAGAAGGGCTGGGGATGAGGGAAACCTGAGCATTGATTTCGGGGTTGCTTTGCTGTGGACCGGTCCCGTGGTTGTTGCAGGCATCTGGAGGCGTAGTGGCTGAACTTCATCGCTAATCAGGTGCACCCTTGAGCATGCGCTCCACCTGGCGCCAGCCGGCTTCCGCCATCGGCTTGGCACGCTTACCGGAATCGATCGCGTGCTGGCTCGATGCCGTGCCCGCGACCACCCGCCCCATGATGCCCTGCAGGATGCCGGCCAGGCGGAACATGTTGAACGCCATGTAGAAGTCCCAGTTCTCGATCCCGGAGCGGCCGGT
>JAYTTO010000510.1:0-2486 GCA_043744975.1 Betaproteobacteria bacterium
TGGGCGGCGGCGCGGCGTCGAGCATGGATACCGGCGCCAACACCGCCGACCTCGACTTCGACTCGGTCCAGCGCGGCAACGCCGAGATGCAGCGCCGCTGCCAGGAGGTGATCGATCGTTGCCGGGCGCTCGGCGCCGGCAATCCGATTCTCTCCATCCACGACGTGGGCGCCGGCGGGTTGTCGAATGCGCTGCCCGAGATCGTGCACGGCGCAGGACGCGGTGCCATCTTCGACCTGCGGGCCGTGCCGTCCGAGGCGCCGGGCATGTCGCCGCTGCAGATCTGGTGCAACGAATCGCAGGAGCGCTATGTGCTCGCCGTCGATCCGGCGCGGATCAAGACGTTCGAGGACTTCTGCCGCCGCGAGCGTTGCCCTTACGCGGTGGTCGGGCAGGCCACGGGCCCCGAGCGGCTGGTAGTGAAGGACCCGCTGTTTGCCAACGCGCCGGTCGACATGGATCTCGAAGTGCTGCTGGGCAAGCCGCCGAAGACCCAGCGCGACGTGCGACGCCTGCCGGGCGCCACCGCACCGTTCGACGCGTCGGCCATCGACCTGCGCGAGGCGCTGAACCGGGTGCTGCGGTTTCCGGCGGTGGCAAACAAGGCGTTCCTGGTCACCATCGGCGACCGGACGGTGGGCGGCATGAGCTCGCGCGACCAGATGGTCGGGCGCTGGCAGGTGCCGGTGGCCGATGTCGCGGTTACCACGATGGGATTCGACACGGTGCTCGGCGAGGCGCTGGCGATGGGCGAGCGCGCGCCGCTCGCGGTGATCGACGCGCCCGCGTCCGGCCGCATGGCGGTGGGCGAGGCGCTGACCAACATCGCGGCGGCGCGGATCGGCGAGATCGCCCGCGTGAAGCTGTCGGCCAACTGGATGGCTGCAGCCGGAAGCCCGGGGGAAGACGCTGCGCTGTTCGACACGGTGCGTGCCGTTGGCCTCGACCTGTGTCCGGCGCTGGGCATCAGCATCCCGGTGGGCAAGGACAGCCTGTCGATGCGCACGGCGTGGCGCGACGCGGACGGCGATCACGAGGTGATATCGCCCGTATCGCTGGTCGTGACCGCCTTCGCACCGGTCGCCGACGTGCGGGCAACGCTGACGCCTGAACTGCAACTCGAGGCTGGCGCAACGCGCCTGCTGCTCGTCGATCTCGGCGCCGGTCGCGACCGGCTCGGCGGCTCATGCCTCGCGCAGGTGTATCAGGCACTCGGCACCGACGTGCCGGACGTCGACGATCCGAAGCGCTTACGGGCGTTCTTCGACGTGACCCAGGCCTTGCTCGCCGACGGCAAGCTGCTGGCCTACCACGACCGCTCGGATGGTGGCCTGGTGGTGGCGCTGGCCGAAATGATGTTCGCGACCCATGTCGGCGTGCATGTCGATCTTTCCGCGCTGGCGCGCCGGAACGGCTTGATCGGTGCGCTGTTCAACGAAGAACTCGGTGCGGTCATTCAGGTGCGTGCAGACGACGTGCCAAAGGTCTGCGAGGCATTCGCCGCCGCGGGGCTGGGTGCGGCCATCCATGACATCGGCGGTATCTCGCGCGATGGCCGCCTGCGCGTCGATGCCGATGGCAAGACCGTGCTCGAAGCACTTGGCGTGGATCTGCTGCGGACCTGGTCGGAAACCAGCTACCGCGTGCAGCGCCTGCGCGACAACCCTGCTTGCGCGGACGAAGAGTTTGCGGCGATAGACAAGGTCGGCGATCCCGGCCTGCAAGCGCATCTCACCTTCGACCCCGCGTCGTCGCCGATGATCGCCAAGGGCGCCCGACCGCGCATCGCGATCCTGCGCGAGCAGGGCGTCAACGGCCAGTTGGAGATGGCTGCAGCGTTCGACCGCGCCGGTTTCGACGCCGTCGACGTCCACATGAGCGACATCATCGAAGGCCGCCGCGCCCTCGACGGCTTCCGCGGCGTCGCCGCGTGCGGCGGGTTCTCCTACGGCGACGTGCTCGGTGCCGGCGAAGGCTGGGCCAAGTCGATCCTGTTCAACGCCCGCGCGCGCGACCAGTTCGAGGCTTTCTTCGAGCGTACCGACACGTTCGCGCTCGGCGTCTGCAACGGCTGCCAGATGATGAGCAACCTGCGCGACCTGATTCCGGGGGCGGGGCATTGGCCCCGGTTCATCCGCAACCGCTCCGAGCAGTTCGAAGCGCGCCTGACGATGGTCGAAGTGGTCCCGTCGCCCTCGTTGTTCTTCGACGGCATGGCCGGTAGCCGGCTGCCGATCGTGGTGTCGCACGGCGAAGGCCTGGCCGAATTCGCCTCCCCGGCACAGCGCCGCGCCGCGGCGAAGTTCACCGCGCTGCGCTTCGTCGAGGGGGCAGGGCGCGCCGCCCCGACCTATCCCGCCAATCCCAACGGATCCCCCGACGGCATCACCGGCCTAACGACAGTCGATGGCCGGTTCACCGTGCTGATGCCGCACCCCGAGCGCGTGTTCCGGACCGTCCAGATGTCGTGGCACCCCCGGAGCTGG
>JAYTTO010000511.1:0-9755 GCA_043744975.1 Betaproteobacteria bacterium
TCGACCTGACCTCGCCGTTCGATCCCCTGCTGCGGCATGCGCACGCGTGGACGCTGGCGCCAGGAGACGATCTCGATGCGGTGGAACGCTCCATCCGGCAACTGCTGCAGGATTGTCGCCTCGCCCGGGTCGACAGCGACGATCGCGTGCTGCCGGCGGAAGCGTTGCCGGTCCCGGTTGTGGCGGGGTCGCTGTTTCATTAGGTCCGGTGCAGGAGTCGACAGGCCTGAGCCCGACCCGTGGCGCCGGATCGGCGCAAACGCAGTATCCTCACTACCATTGGACGCCATGGGCTAAGCCGATCCCGACGCGGGCGTCTCCCGTTGCGGGCGGCGCCCGTCCACCACCGCCCGTCCAACAACCCCTGACTCCAGCGATGACGAGGCTTGCATGACCTTGCACATCACGCCGCAATCGGCTCCCTGCGGTGCGCTCATTCGCGGCGTCGATCTCTCCCGCCCGCTCGAACCCGCAGCGGTCGCGGCGATCCGCGCCGCATGGCTCGAGCACCAGGTGGTCGCGTTTCCCGACCAGTCGCTCGAGATCGCCGACCTCGAACGGTTTGCGTCGTATCTCGGCCCCGACGGCGAGGACCCGTTCATCGCGCCGATCGCCGGCCATCCGCGCGTGGTGCAGGTGAAGCGCGAGGCGGACGAGCAGACGCCGATCTTCGCTGAGTCATGGCATTCCGACTGGAGTTTTCTGCCGAAGCCGCCGGCGGCCACAGTGCTCTACGGCAACATCATTCCCCCCGCCGGTGGCGACACGTTGTTCGCGAACCAGTACGCGGCCTGGGAGGCGCTGCCGGCGACGATGAAGAGCCTGCTGCGGGAACACCGCGGCATTCACTCGGCGCGCCGTGGTTATTCCCGCCAAGGCATGTATGGCGAGCGCGACGAAGGCCGGTCGATGTCCATCCGGTATGGCGACAACGCCATGACGACGCAGTTGCATCCGCTCGCGCGCACCCACCCCGAGACCGGACGCACGGCGTTGTTCCTCAGTCCGGGTTACACGATCGGCATCGACGGCCTGCCCGGGGACGAAGCGCAGCAGGTCCTGATGGAGATGTACGCGCACCAGAGCAAGCCGGCGTTCGTCTACCGTCATCGCTGGTCCGCCGGCATGCTCACGATGTGGGACAACCGGTGCGTGATCCACGCCGCCACCGGTGGCTACGAAGGCCACCGGCGGTTGCTCCATCGCGTCACCGTGGCGGATCGCACGTTGCAGTAGTGCTGCGGTCGGGCCGGCGCGTAGGCACCGGCCTGGCGCGCGCAATTCGATGTCCGATTCCGGCGAGCGCTCCGGCCGGTCGCGACCGATAATCCGGGCATGCTCCCGACCGACGATCAGCTCTACGCCGCCTTCGTTGCCCACGATGTGCGCTTCGATGGCCGCGTGTATGTCGGCGTGTCGTCGACCGGAATCTATTGCCGTCCGGTCTGTTCGGGCAAGCCGCCGAAGCGCGCGAACTGCAGCTTCCATCGCAGTGCCGCGGCGGCCGAGGCCGCCGGCTTCAGACCGTGCCTGCGCTGCCGCCCGGAGCTTGCCCCGGGCCACGCCAGTGTCGATGCCGGCGCTCGGCTGGCGCAGGCGGCCTCGAGCCTGATCGAGGACGGGTTCACCTCCTCCGGCAGCATCGCCTTGCTGGCGCAACGCTTGGCGGTCACCGACCGTCACCTGCGGCGGGTGTTCCGGGACGAGTTCGGGGTGTCGCCGGGCGAGTATGCGCAGACCCATCGCCTGCTGCTTGCCAAGCGGCTGCTCACCGACACCGCGATGTCCGTGCTCGATGTCGCCCTTGCCAGCGGCTTCGGTAGCCTCCGGCGTTTCAATGCCACGGTCAGGGAGCGCTATCGACTGACGCCGTCCGCCTTCCGGCGTTGCGCCACCGCGGCGGTGGCGGCGGCATCGACCGACGAGTTCGTGTTCGACCTCGCGTATCGGCCGCCGCTCGACTGGGCGGCGCTGCTCGGGTTCCTGGGCGCCCGCAGCATCGACGGCGTCGAGGAGATCGACGCGGGCCGGTATCGGCGCACGCTGGTCGTCGCGCATGCGGGCCAGGTGCATGCCGGCTGGTTCGAAGCCGCGCAGGTCCCGGGCCGGGACCGGATCCGCGTCCGCATCGCCGGCGCCCTGTGCCGGGTCCTGCCCATGGTGCTGGCCCGCGTCAAGCGGCTGTTCGACCTGGCCAGCGATCCGGCGGAGATCGATGCCGCGCTCGGCCCGCTGGCGCGGCGGCCTGGCCTGCGGCTGCCGGGCGTCGTCGATGGCTTCGAGATCGCGGTCCGGGCGGTGCTGGGCCAGCAGATCACAGTGCGGGCCGCGCGTACGCTCGCGCAGCGGTTCGCCGTGGCCTTCGGTACGCCGGTGTCGACGCCGTTCGCCGGGTTGACGATGCTGTTCCCGGGTGCGGCCGATATCGCCAGTCGCAGTGTCGACGAGATCGCGAGTCTCGGTATCATCGGCGCGAGGACCCGGACCATCCTGGCGCTGGCCGGCGCGATCGCCGATGGCCATGTGCGTCTGGAAGCCGGCGTCGATGTCGATCTGACCATCGAGCGGCTGTTGCAGCTCCCCGGCATCGGCGACTGGACGGCACAGTACATCGCCATGCGCGCACTGGCCTGGCCGGACGCCTTCCCGGCGACCGACTACGGCGTCATGAAGGCGCTGGGCGAACGCAATCCACGCCGGGTCCGCGAGATCGCCGAGCGGTGGCGACCATGGCGGTCATATGCGGTGATGCATCTGTGGGATTCGCTGAAGGAGAGGGAGAGAGCGTCATGAGGCACCGAACATGATCTGGACCTGGATCGATACGCCGCTCGGGCCGATGCTCGCGATGTCGGCAGGCGACGCGTTGGCCGGGCTGCACTTTCACGACGAGAAGTACGTGCCTGACATCGACACCGGCTGGCGCCGGAGCGACCGGTTGCCCCTGTTCATGCAGACCCGTGCCGAGCTGGCCGAGTACTTCGGCGGCGAGCGTCGCCGGTTCGAGTTGCCGCTGGCGCCTGAGGGCACCGACTGGCGGCGGCGCGTCTGGGCGGTGCTCGTGACGATCCCGTACGGCGCGACGACGAGCTACGGCGCGATGGCGGCGACGCTCGGCAATCGCAATGCCTCCCGCGCGGTAGGCGCAGCCAACGGCCGCAATCCGATTGCGGTCGTCATCCCCTGCCATCGCGCCATCGGCGCCGACGGATCTTTAACCGGCTATGCCGGCGGGTTGGGGCGCAAGCAGGCATTGCTGCGGCTGGAGCGCGGCGCACCCGGGAGCGGGTCGCAAGCCGACCTGGATCAACGGCCCTGACCCGCCCGGCAAGCGATCAGTCCAGGTACTCGAAAACCTGCACGACCTTCCTGACCCCCAAACTCGTGGCGGCGATCTCGGTTGCGTCCTTCGCTTCCGCCCGCTTGACGAGTCCCATGAGGTAGACGACGCCGGCCTCGGTCACCACCTTGACGTGGTTGATCTGGAACTTGCCTTTGCCGATGAAGCGGCTCTTGACGTTTGCGGTCGTGGCGGTGTCCTTGGCGCGGTCGGTCAGCGAACTGGCCGGTCCGATCGCGACTTCGTTCTGCACCATTCGGGCGCCAGGAACACCCGTGGCGAGCGCGGCGAGATCGGATCGCGTGGCTGCGTCTGGCGCTTCGCCGGTGAGTAGCACGATCTTGTTGAAGCTGGTCACGTTGACGTGCGTGTTCGAGCCGTACTTGTCGGCGATCTGGCCACCGACCTTCAGCTCGACGCCCTGATCGTCGATGTAGACGCCGGTCGAGCGTCGGTCCTCGGCGATCAGGACGCCAGTACCGGCCACCGTGCCGGCGATGATCGGGATGCAGCCGTGCAGACCGGGCGCCACGATCCCGGCCAGACCGAGCAGGGCGACACGGACCAGCGCCCTCACTCCACCCCCAGCAATTGGACGTCGATGGCGTCGCACAGGCAATGCAGACACAGGATATGGACCTCCTGGATGCGCGCCGTGACCTGGGAAGGAACGCAGATATGCACGTCGGCCGCGCGCAGCATCCCGCCGATCTTGCCGCCGTCACGGCCGGTGAGCGCAACGACGGTCATCTGCTTCTCGTGCGCCGCCGTGATGGCGGCAATCACGTTCGCCGAATTGCCGCTGGTGGAGATCGCGAGCAAGACGTCGCCACCATGGCCCAGGGCGCGTACCTGTTTCGAGAAGATCTGATTGAAGTCGTAGTCGTTGCCGATCGAGGTGATCGTCGAGGTGTCGGTGGTGAGGGCTATGCCGGCAAGCCCGGGGCGCTCCATCTCGAAACGATTCAGCAGTTCAGCCGAGAAGTGCTGCGCGTCGGCCGCCGAGCCGCCGTTGCCGCAGGCGAGGATCTTGCCCTCATTCATGAGCGAAGAAACCATGAGTTCGCCGGCGCGCTGAATCGGTTCGGCGAGCAGTTCCGCCGTCTCCAGCTTCAGTTGTGCGCTGTCGGCGAAGTGCCGCTGAATCCGTGTCTTGAGATCCATGGAATGGCCATCGATGCGGGACCCGCATTATCGCACGGCACCTCGCGCCGTCAGCACGATGCGGACCGCAGCCGCAACTTCCCGCATTTGTGTTCGGTCTGGGATGCGGCGTCGCCACTGGCTGTCGTCGAATGGGTGCGCCGTTTCAGGCACCGAAGGCGTCGCGGATCCACTCCACTTCGCCGGCGCCGTCGATCAGGACCGCGTCGAACCGGCAGGGCGTGTCGTGTTTCAGCGACGCCAGATAGATCCGGGCGGTGGCGAGCAGCCGCTGGCGCTTGGTCGCGGTGATGCTCTCGGCAGCGCCGCCGAAGCGCTTGCTCGAGCGCTTGCGCACCTCGACGAAGACGAGCGTGCCGCGGTCGTCGCAGATCAGGTCGATCTCGCCGAAGCGGCTGCGGTAGTTGCGATCACGCACGCGCAGTCCCTGCCGCGCCAGCCATGCGGCAGCGGCATCCTCGGCGCGGTCGCCATCGGCCTTCACCGACCGCTCACGGGGTTGAGCAGCTTCGGCTGTCCCTGGACGAACTGCGCCGCGACCGCCTCACGCTGGAACACCCGCCCGCTGCCCGGTGACAGATACCCGGTCACGCCGTCGATGGTGCCGGCATCGTTGAAGCCGACATCGAGCAGCACCTGCCCGAGCCGCCACGCATCGATGCCGAGTGCGTAGAAGCGTTCCTGTTCGACCGAGAACGGTCCGCCCTGGGCCCGTGGGTAGATCATCACCGCGGGATGATCCGGCATCAGCACCCATGGCATGTCGACAAACGTGATGCCGTTCAGGTCGTGCATGCCGACCGCGTCACTGGCGCCGGCATAGATCTGCGAGGTTCCGTAACTGGGTAGCGCCTTGCCCAGATACGGACGCATTGCCCGGGCGCGGGTGCCGTCCAGCGCGAAGAAGATCATGTCGGCCGTGTTGATGGCGAGGGTGTCCTTGATTTTCTTGAGCTGCGGCGCCGTCGCGGTATACGTGAACTGGTCGACGATCACGCGGCCGGCGCGCGCGAAGTCGTCGGCGAACGCCTGGGCTGTGCGCTTGCCGAGCGGGCTGTCGACCGCGATGATCACCGCGCGCCGCCGCCCCTGGGACTGGGCCAGCTTGGCGATCTGCCGGGCCTCGGACTCGATCTGCACGCCCAGGGCATACATGCCGTCGGGCATGGTGACGTCGGCGCCGTCGGGAATGCTCAGCACCAGGGTCGGCACGGTCACCGCGTGACTGCTGGCGACGGTCTGCACGTCGCTGCGGGTCAGGGGGCCGAGCACCAACCGGGCGCCGAGGCGCAGCGCGCGGTCGTAGGTGTCGGCCACTTCCTTGGGGTCGTCGCCGGTGCCATACACCAGCAGCGGCAGGGCATCCGGGCGATCAGCGGCCGCCGCGGTCTGCATGCCGCGTTTCACGGCATCGGCGAGACGGGAGAACGTGGCAGACCGCAGCGGCAGGATCGCGGCGACATGCGGACGTTCCTGGTCGGGCTCCGCTTCTTGCGCCAGCGGCGCGTCGGTGGTCTGCGCCATCGCGGGCGCGTTGGCGAAGGCCGATGCGGCCACGTATAGTACCGAGGCGAGAATCACGAGGACGCGCTGGCGTTGCATACGGAACCTTCGAAAGCCGAGCCGTCCACATTATATGTGGTGGCCACCCCCATCGGTAACCTCCGCGACATCACCTTGCGCGGGCTCGACGTGCTGCGCAGCGTCGATCTCGTGGCCGCCGAAGACACGCGTCACACGCGCGGTCTGCTTGATCACCATGGCATCGCCGTCAAGCTGCTGGCAAGCCACGAGCACAACGAACGCGGTTCCGGCGCGCGCATCGTCGCCGCGCTCGCGGCTGGCAAGTCGGTCGCACTGGTCACCGATGCCGGCACGCCTGCGGTCAGCGATCCGGGTGCGCTGGTGGTGCGTCAGGTGCGGGCAGCCGGTTTCGCCGTGGTCCCGATTCCGGGTGCCAGCGCTGTCGTCGCCGCGCTGTCGGCGGCAGGCCTGAACGAGACCGGCTTCTCCTTTCTCGGTTTCCTGCCGGTTCGAACGGACGCCAGACGCCGCGTGATCGAGACCTTCGTCGTATCGGCGTGCCCCGTGGTCCTGTTCGAGGCGCCGCACCGGGTGCGGGAGACGCTCGGCGACCTTGCGGCCGTACTCGGATCCGGGCGCTGCGTCACCGTCTGCCGTGAGCTCACCAAACTCTACGAATCGATCGATGAACTGGCACTCGGGGACGCCCTGGCCTGGCTCGATGCCGACGCCAATCGCGAGCGCGGCGAGTTCGTGCTCATCGTGCATGCTGCCGTCGCGGAAGAGGCAGCCGCCGCGCGCGAAGCGTCGCGGATCCTCGCGCTGTTGATCGAGGACCTGCCGGCGTCGCAGGCCGCGCGGCTTGCCGCGCGCATCACCGGCGGCCGCCGCAACGATCTCTATGCCGAGGCCCTACGCCTCAAGCCCGACCCCGACGCTACTGGAAACCGAACGTCATGACAGACCAAATCACCCTGACGCGGCCCGACGACTGGCATCTGCATCTGCGCGACGGGCCGGACATGGCAGCCGTGCTGCCGGATACCGCGCGGCGTTTCGCGCGTGCGATCGTCATGCCGAACCTGCGGCCCCCGGTCACCACCACGGCGATGGCGATCGCCTATCGCGACCGGATCCTCGCCGCGCTCCCGGCAGGCCCCGGCTTCGCCCCATTGATGACCCTCTATCTCACCGACAACACGCCGCCGGACGAGATCCGGCGGGCGCGCGACAGCGGCGTGGTGCATGGCGTGAAGCTGTATCCGGCGGGGGCCACCACCAATTCCGATTCCGGCGTCACCGATCTGCGCAAGGTGTTGCCTGCGCTCGAAGCGATGGCCGATGTCGCGCTGCCGCTGCTCGTGCACGGCGAGGTCACGGACCCGGCGATCGACGTGTTCGACCGCGAGAAGGTGTTCATCGAGCGCACGCTGATGCCGCTGGTGCAGACCTTGCCGACGTTGCGCGTGGTTCTGGAGCACATCACCACCGCGAACGCGGTGAAGTTCGTGCTGGCCGCAAGCGACAACGTCGGTGCCACGATCACGGCGCATCACCTGCTGATGAATCGCAATGCGTTGTTCCAGGGCGGCATCCGGCCGCACCACTACTGCCTGCCGGTGCTCAAGCGCGAGGAGCACCGGCAGGCGCTGGTGCGGGCGGCGACTTCCGGCAACCCGAAGTTCTTCCTCGGCACCGACAGCGCGCCGCATGCGCGCCACACCAAGGAAATCGCCTGTGGTTGCGCCGGTTGCTATACCGCGCACGCCGGCATCGAACTCTATGCCGAGGCGTTCGATCAGGCCGGCGCCCTGGATCGGCTGGAAGGCTTTGCCAGCCACCACGGTGCCGACTTCTATGCGCTGCCGCGCAATACCGGAACGATCACGCTGAAGCGGCAGCCGTGGCGGGTTCCGGATGAAATTCCCTACGGGATCCATCGGCTGGTGCCGTTGCGTGCCGGCGAGAGCATTGGCTGGTCGCTCGATCCGACTGCCTGACCGCGTATCCGGGCGCGCGGACATCCGCGCGCCGACGGGGGGCCGCTACCAGTCGGGGTTGAAGCCCTTGATGATCACCCCGCCCGACTTCTCGTCGTGCGCCAGGTCGAGCAGGTGGCGCGATTCGGCTTCGTCGAGCAACTTCCCGAACGAACTGAACCCGTAGTAGGTTTCGTTGAAACCCGGGCGCCGACGCTTGAGCGTCTGCTTCACCATCGAGCCCCAGATCTTGTCGTCGGCGCTGCTCTCGGCGAACAACGCCTCGATCGTTTCCATGATCAGGTCGAGCCCCTCCTGGCGCTTCTCGTCCTCGGTCTTGACCACGCCGTCGGCGATCGCGGTCGAATCCGAGTCCTGAACTGGCGGGGCGACCGAGTCGGCTGCCGCGGCATCGGATTCCGTCGGCCTGGCGGCGCTCTTGGGTGCGGCGGGCTTGCGGCGCGCTGCCGCAGCCTTCTTCTGCGGGCGCTCGCGCACCAGGTCGTCGTAATAGATGAACTCGTCGCAGTTGGCGATGAGCAGATCGGACGTCGAGTTCTTCACGCCGACGCCGATGACGATCTTGTTGTTCTCGCGCAGCTTCGACACCAGGGGCGAAAAATCGGAATCGCCCGTGATCAGCACGAAGGTGCCGACGTGCGCCTTGGTGTAGCAGAGGTCGAGCGCGTCGACCACCATCCGGATGTCGGCGGAGTTCTTGCCGGATTGCCGTACATGCGGAATCTCGATCAGTTCGAACGACGCCTCGTGCATCGGCGCCTTGAAGCTCTTGTAGCGGTCCCAGTCGCAGTACGCCTTCTTGACGACAATGCTGCCTTTCAGCAGCAATCGTTCGAGGATCTGCTTGATGTCGAACTTGTCGTACTTGGCGTCGCGGACGCCGAGGGCGACATTCTCGAAATCGCAGAACAGCGCCATGCTGGTCGTGTTTGCCGAAGCGGCCATCGGGAGGTTCCTGGTCAGGCAGTGGCTCGGCGCTGGTCTTGGGCCTTGGCGCCCACGCCGATGGCGGTGCCCAGCGCGAGCATTTGCAAAGCGGCGACGCCCGCGAACAGCCAGGCCGGGTGATGCGCATCCATCATGGTGCCGAACAGCAGGGCGGTCACGGCGAGCCCGCAGTCGAGGCCGGAATAGACGACGCCATAGACGCGGCCAGTGGCGTTGCGGGGAGCGGCCGCGCGCACCATCAGGTCGCGCGACGGGCCGGCGATGCCGGCCGCGAAGCCCATCATGGCAAACGGCAGCAGCAGTCCGTACCGTGGCACGGTTCCGCTCGCCATCCAGAGCGCCATCACGGCGGCGGCGACGAAGGCGGCGGCGATTACGCGGTCATGGTGGTTCGTGCGGGCGGCGAGGAAGCCTCCAACCACCTGGCCACCGACATTTGCCAGCATGTAGAAGGTGATGAACGACGTCGCGATGGCGATCGGAATGTCGTACATCTCGATCAGTGCCGCCGGCGCGAAGTTCTGCACGGCGCCGAGGAACATGGCGCTGATGAGGAAGAAGCTGAAGCACAACCAGACGGCAGGCACGCGCAGAAATCCGAGCGTCGGCGCCGGTGTTCCCGCCGCAGGGGCGGCGCGCGTCCGCGTCTGCGCGTCGCTCAACAGTTCACGATTGAGGACCAGCGTGGCGAGCGCGGCCACGGCAACCATCGACGCGCCGATCAGCGCGGCGCGCCAGCCCGCGACCGACGCGATGCCGGCGAGGAACACCGGTGCGGT
>JAYTTO010000512.1:0-2088 GCA_043744975.1 Betaproteobacteria bacterium
CGGCTCGCTCACACGCGAGCTGTTCGAGCGCTTCCGGCTGCGCGAGGGCGCCGACCCGCAGACCTACGGCATCGGCATCAAGGAACTCTGGGAGATCGATCCGGCGCGGCACCAACCCGGTCTCGTGATCCACAGCATCGGGTGGCCCATGAGCAGCGACACCTACGGCGGCTCCTGGATGTACCACTTCGAGAACAACCAGGTGTCGGTCGGCTTCGTCATCGGGCTCGACTATTCCAACCCGTACCTGTCGCCGTTCGACGAGATGCAGCGCTTCAAGACCCACCCGTCGATCCGCCCCACGTTCGAAGGCGGGCGCCGCATCGCCTATGGTGCGCGGGCGCTGTCCGAAGGCGGGCTGCAATCCATCCCGAAGCTGACGTTTCCCGGCGGCATGCTGATCGGCGACACCGCCGGATTCCTCAATGTCGCCAAGATCAAGGGCACGCACACGGCGATGAAGTCCGGCATGACTGCCGCCGAGGCGTGCGTCGATCACCTCGCCGCCGCCGATGCGGCCACCGAGGCCGCGAGCTATCCGGAGCGCCTGCGGCAAACGTGGCTGTGGGACGAATTGTCGTCGGTGCGCAACATCCGGCCGTCGTTCCGCTGGGGGCTGTATGGCGGCCTCGCGTATGCCGCGATCGACACCTACATCTTCCGCGGCAAGGCCCCATGGACAATGCATCACCATGCGGACCACGAACAGCTCGAGCCGGCGGCGGACAGCCCGCGCATCGACTACCCGAAGCCGGACGGCAAGGTGAGCTTCGACAAGCTGTCGTCGGTGTTCATCTCCAACACCAATCACGAGGAAGACCAGCGCATCCACCTGACCCTGAAGGACGCGTCGGTGCCGATCGCCTACAACCTCGCCCGCTACGATGCGCCGGAACAGCGCTATTGTCCGGCGGGCGTCTACGAGATCGTGCGCGACACTGCCGGCGCCGAGCCGCGCCTGCAGATCAACGCGCAGAACTGCGTACATTGCAAGGCCTGCGACATCAAAGACCCGACCCAGAACATCCGCTGGGTCGTGCCCGAGGGTGGCGGCGGGCCCAACTACCCCAATATGTGATGCGGGTGCACGGAACGAAGATCAGCGCCGGGCGCGACGGGTGCCAGTGAGCAGTCGGGAAGCACCGGGTCTCGAGCCGGCACTGGCGGCCATCGCGGCTGCCGGCGACGCCCCCGGCGCCACCCTGCTCTGCCGGCTGGTCGGCGAGATCCGGCCGCCCGATGCCAACGACGCCGGCCGCGCGCTGAAGAACCTGCAGGCGCTGCAATTCGTGCTCGCGTCGGCGCCGCACCTGCGCGACGGGCTGCGCGACTACCTGACCCGCCTGTTCGCTACGCATCACCAGACGGCGCTCTACACTGACCTCGGCGTCCTGCCGGACACAGGATTCTTCACCGAACTCTGGCGCCGCATCGCGCACAAGGTCCTGCCCGCGGCGATCGACCCGACCTCGCTCAAGGATGCCCTCGGGCGGGTGTTCCACCGCCCGTCCGACCATCGCTGGATCCACGCCATCGACGATGGCCAGTGGCAGCAGGTGTTCGACGTGATCGGCGTCGACTTCCTGTCAGGACGACGCGCCGACCCGACGGTCGCGCAGTTGCTCGACTCGATCCGCGTCGTCTCCGCGCGCATTGCGGCCATGGGCGTGCATCCGGACCTGGTCGCGACGCGGCCGGCGCTGCGCGAGCACGAGTCGCCATTCCTCGAACAGTTCGCCGAAGCGCTGCGCTGGATTGCAGCGTTCCGCGCAGCGATCGAAAGCGGGACACCACCGGCCGAGGACGACAAGCACCTGCGCGTACTGCTCGACCAGTGCAGCGACGTGATCGCCCGGGTCCGGCGCAATACCGGAAGCACCGGCATCAGCATGGCGCTCACCTACCTCCTGCAACGGCTGACCGAGACCATCGATCGCATGGAGCAGTTGCTCGATCTGCTCGACGCCACCCCGGTCGACAGCAGGACGGCGGCCGCAGTCCGCCTGTTCAAGCTGCTGGTCGAGGCAGAGAACGAGAGCAACAACCTGCGCCGACATTTCGGCCGCAATACCGAGCTGATCGCGCGCG
>JAYTTO010000513.1:0-3945 GCA_043744975.1 Betaproteobacteria bacterium
CGAGCTGCAGAAACTGAGCGATGACGACCTGCGTGCCCGTACCGAGCAGTTCAAGGCGCGGGTGACGGCGGGCGAAACGCTCGACCAACTGCTGCCGGAGGCGTTTGCGACGGTGCGCGAGGCGAGCAACCGGGTCCTCGGCCTGCGGCACTTCGACGTGCAGTTGATCGGCGGCATGGTCTTGCACCAGGGCAAGATTGCCGAAATGCGGACCGGTGAGGGCAAGACTCTCATGGCGACGCTGCCGGCTTACCTCAACGCCCTCGCCGGCAACGGCGTGCACGTGGTGACGGTCAACGACTACCTCGCCAGCCGGGACGCGGCCTGGATGGGCAAGATCTACAACTTCCTCGGCCTGACCGTCGGCGTCAACCTGTCGCAGATGGAGCACGCCATCAAGCAGCAGGCCTACGCGGCGGACATCACCTACGGCACCAACAACGAGTTTGGGTTCGATTACCTGCGCGACAACATGGTCTACCAGACCAGCGAGCGGGTGCAGCGGCCGCTCGCGTTCGCCATCGTCGACGAAGTCGACTCCATCCTGATCGACGAGGCGCGCACGCCGCTGATCATTTCCGGCCAGGCCGACGACAACAATGAGCTCTACGTCCGGGTCAACACCCTGGTGCCGTTTCTCACCAAGCAGGAGAAGGAAGACGGTCCCGGCGACTTCTCCGTCGACGAGAAGGCGCACCAGGTACTGCTGACGGAGTCCGGCCACGAAAAAGCCGAGGAGCTGCTCACGCGCAACGGCCTGCTGCCTGACGGCGGCAGCCTCTACGACGCCAGCAACATCCAGTTGATGCACCACGTGTACGCGGCCTTGCGGGCGCATGCGCTGTTCCATCGCGACCAGCAGTACGTCGTGCAGAACGGCGAGATCGTGATTGTCGACGAGTTCACGGGCCGCCTGATGTCGGGCCGGCGCTGGTCGGACGGCCTGCATCAGGCGGTCGAGGCGAAGGAAGGGGTTCCGATCCAGAAAGAGAACCAGACGCTGGCCTCGATCACCTTTCAGAACTACTTCCGCATGTACCGCAAGCTGGCGGGCATGACCGGCACCGCCGACACGGAGGCGTTCGAGTTCCAGCACATCTACAACCTCGAGACCGTGATCGTCCCGACGCACCGGCCAATGATCCGTGCCGACCGCATGGACCAGGTGTTCCGCACGGCCAACGAGAAATACCAGGCGATCATCGACGACATCAAGGATTGCCAGGCGCGCGGGCAGCCCGTGCTCGTGGGCACCACGTCGATCGAGAATTCGGAGCTGCTGTCGGGCATGCTCGACGGCGAGAATCTTTCGCATCAGGTCCTGAACGCCAAGCAGCATGCGCGCGAGGCCGAGATCGTCGCCCAGGCCGGACGCCCGAAGATGATCACCATCGCCACCAACATGGCCGGCCGTGGCACCGACATCGTGCTCGGCGGCAATCCGGAACCGGAGATCGCGTCGATCATTGCTGCGGCCGACCTGCCGGACGCGGAAAAGCAGACGCGCGTGGGGGCGGTGCGGGCGTCGTGGCAAGAGCTCCACGCCGCCGTAGTGGCCGCCGGCGGCCTGCACATCGTCGGCACCGAACGCCACGAGTCGCGCCGGGTCGACAACCAGTTGCGCGGCCGTTCCGGCCGCCAGGGCGACCCCGGCTCGAGCCGCTTCTTCCTGTCGCTCCAAGACCAGTTGCTGCGCATCTTCGCGTCCGACCGCGTGGCCGGCATCATGGAGAAGCTCAAGATGCCCGAGGGCGAGGCGATCGAGCATCCGTGGGTCACCCGCGCGATCGAGAACGCACAACGCAAGGTCGAGGCGCGCAACTTCGACATCCGCAAGCAGTTGCTCGAATACGACGATGTCTCGAACGACCAGCGCAAGGTCATCTACCAGCAGCGCAACGAATTGCTCGAGAGCACCGATGTGTCGGAAGCGGTGGGATCGCTGCGGGCCGGCACCCTGTCGGACATGGCCGACGCGCACATCCCGCCGGAGAGCGTCGAAGAACAGTGGGACGTCGCCGGTCTGGAGAAGACGCTCGCGGCGGAACTCAACCTGTCGCTGCCGATCCGGGAATGGGTCAGGCAAGACGAGAACCTGGACGGCCCCGCGATCCGGAAGCGTGTCATCGACATCGCCAACGAGCAATACCAGCAGAAGACCGTCGCTGTAGATGCCGACGCCTGGCACCAGTACGAACGCGGCGTCACCCTGCAGAGCCTCGACACGCACTGGCGCGAGCATCTCGCGGCGCTGGATCATCTGCGGCAGGGCATTCACCTGCGCGGTTACGCGCAGAAGAACCCGAAGCAGGAATACAAGCGCGAATCCTTCGATCTGTTCTCGATGCTGCTCGAGACGGTGCG
The DNA here is from genome assembly GCA_043744975.1 of Betaproteobacteria bacterium. Classification (GTDB taxonomy): domain Bacteria; phylum Pseudomonadota; class Gammaproteobacteria; order Burkholderiales. The sequence continues at coordinate 2,365 of JAYTTO010000513.1, forward strand.
CAACGAGGTCACCCGCGTGCTCATGACGGTGCAGATCCGGGCGCGCGAGGAAGTCGAAGCGGCGGTCGCGGAGGAGCCGGTCCAGCTCTCGAACGTCCGCTACCAGCACGCCGATTACGACGCAGCGCTGGACCAAGCCAACGAGGAACAGAAGGCGGAGCCAGTGCGCGCGGCACTCAAGGTCGGCCGCAACGATCCGTGCCCGTGCGGCTCCGGCAAGAAATACAAGCAATGCCACGGCAAGATCGGGTGAACTGACGCCGCCCGAAGCACCGCAGCGGGTGCGCCCGGCGTCGCGCATCCCGCCGGACCGAGGTACCCGTTTTTCCTGGAGGGGTCATGCCTGTAAACCTGTTCGCTCCCGAGCCCGCATCCCTGCTCGTCGTGGGCGGCATCGAACTGGGTTTCGCCGAGGCCGGTATCCGCAAGGCCGGTCGCCGCGACCTGATGGTGATGCGGTTGGCGCCCGGCACCAGGGTCGCCGGCGTGTTCACGCAGAACAGCTTCGCCGCCGCGCCGGTGCAGATCTGCCGCCGGCATCTTGCCGCCGGCCACGCGATGCGGGCGCTCGTGGTCAACGCCGGCAATGCGAATTGCGGCACCGGCGAGCGCGGACTCGACGCCGCGCGCGCCACCTGCGCCGCGGTCGCCGGCCTGACCGGCTGCGACCCGACCCAGGTGCTGCCGTTCTCGACCGGGGTGATCCTCGAACACCTGCCGGTGGACCGCATCGAGGCCGCTTTGCCCGAGTGTTTCGCCAGCCTGGCACCGAACCGTTGGGCCGAAGCCGCCGGCGCGATCATGACCACCGACACCGTGCCCAAGGGGGCATCACGGCAGGCGTCGATCGGCGGCCGGACGGTGACCGTCACCGGCATCGCCAAGGGCGTCGGTATGTTGCAGCCGGACATGGCGACGATGCTGGCCTTCATCGGCACCGATGCCGCGATCGCACAGCCCCTGCTGGACCGCCTGGTGCGGGAGGTGGCCGATACATCGTTCAACCGCGTCAGTGTCGACGGCGATACCTCGACCAACGACTCGTTCGTTCTGGTTGCCACCGGGGCGTCCGGCGGGCCGACGATCGAACATGATGGCGCCGACTATGCGTCGCTGCGGGCAGCGGTGGAAGCCGTTGCGGTTCTGCTCGCACAGGCGATCGCGCGCGATGGCGAGGGTGCCACCAAGTTCATCACCGTCACGGTCGCGGCTGCGGCCGACGCTGCCGAGGCGCTGCGGGTGGCCCGCGGCATCGCCAATTCGCCACTGGTGAAGACGGCGTTCTTCGCCTCCGATCCGAACCTCGGACGGTTGCTGATGGCGATCGGCAACGCCGGCGTGGCCGACCTCGACACCACGGGCGTCGAACTCTGGTTGGGCGACGTCCGGGTGATCGAGCGCGGCGGCCGGGCCGCCTCTTATCGCGAGGAGGACGGCGCCAGGGTCATGCGTCCGGCGGAGATCACGGTCCGCGTGGCGCTCGGGCGCGGCGCGGCCGGCACGACGGTCTGGACCTGCGATCTCTCCTACGACTACGTGAAGATCAATGCGGAATACCGGACATGAAATTCGACGCCGGAC
>JAYTTO010000514.1:0-1505 GCA_043744975.1 Betaproteobacteria bacterium
TGCTCACGGGCCGCACCCTGCACCTGCTCAGCACGGGCAAGGCTCAGCGCCGCATCGGCATAGAAGCTTTGCTCTCGTGCCTGCTGCAGCTTGTTCCAGTTGCCGGCCTGGGTCTGCCGGCGGGCGAGTTCTGCGCCTGCCTCTGCGGCCTTCTGAATCTGCAAGGCGTAGCGAACCGTCTCGTCGGCGGCGAGTGCGGTGTAGTAGGCCTTGCGCGTCTCGGACGCGAGCGACAGCACGTTCATCGTCACCGCACCGCGCGTTTGCGCAAAGCGGCGGGACTCGATCTGTTGCGCCATGGGCAGGGTCAGCAGCCGCACCAGGTTGAACGGGATGCTGCGGTCGATCTCGACCTCAGAGCCTTGCTTGAGCCGGCCGAAGCTGAAGCCCGGGTTCGGCAGGCGGCCGGCTTGGACCATGTTCGCTTCAGAGATGCCGAGTTCGAAGAACAACGGCTGCAGCCCCTTGTTGTTGAGCAACCCGACCTGAACCGCGTCTTCGGCCGACAGTGGCCTGGTCAGCAGCTCGGCAACTCGTTGGTCGATCGCGTCTCGGTCGGCATCCGACTTGGCCCACATCAAGTCTTTGCCGAGGCGATCCTTGGCGGTTTGCTCGACAGGGCCGAAGCCACCGTCGGTGCTGAAGCTGGCACAGCCGCTCAGCGTCGCCGCTGCCAGGACGGCGAGCACGAACCTCGTGCGAGCACGGACGGGTGAGGGAGTTTTCATGGCGTTCACCTCATTTCATCTCATGGCCGGGCATGGCCGGTTTGACGCTGGCTGCAGGCTGTGAAGCCGCAGGCGATGGTGTTGGCGCCAGCGACGGCTCGCGGGCCTCGCGGGCATACGCGCGCCAGCCACCGCGCTGGCGCACCAGTTCATTGGTCGCGCGCCAGGGCGCCACATCGGGCTCCGTGAATGCCTGGTACCGGCTTAGCGAAGATCGGTATACCGACGCCGGAATGGCCACCTTGGGATCGGCCGGATCGGTGCGTTGCACAGAGGGCGGCTGGGTCTGGGCGTGTGCGACAGGCTGGCTCGCGAGCGACAACACGGCGACCAGCGCAGACAGCGGCAGCAACACTGCCTTGGAGAAGCAACACATGGAAATCCTCGCCTCGAACTCCGGCGACCTGCGTCAACCGGAAACGGTGAACTACAAAGCACGCGCTCCGTGTGTGAGGACACGGGTAGGTCACGCCACAGGCGCAACAAGCCAGGCGCGTGCGGCGCCCGTTAAGCGAGGGGGAGTCGAGGTAGCCGGTCGGGCCCGACGGTGAAGAAGCCGACGTGGGTGGTCAGTTCGACCACCGAAAGCGCACGGCTGGGTGCCGGCGCAGTGAACGCGATGACGGTCGTCGGCAGGAACCGATCATGAAGGTCTCGCCGTCTTTGAACAGGTGGTCGAACTGCCTGCCATCGGGCAGGAACGTGCGCTCGAAGTTGTAGTCGTCTTGAAGACCGCCTGCACCTGCCGAATGTTCTCGCCGAGCGCGATGCGACCGC
>JAYTTO010000515.1:0-10308 GCA_043744975.1 Betaproteobacteria bacterium
AGGCTCGCCAGCAACGGTCTCGCGTCGGTGGCATAGCAGAAGACCGTCTCACCGCTGCATTCGAACCGTTGTGACAGCGCGCGCCCCACGGTCTCGCCCCATGCCGCCGCGCCGTCACCGAAGACCTCCACCACGTCGGGCTCGATCTCGGCCACGATCAGCTCCCGCGGCGTTCCGGATGCCACGATCCGCCCCTGGTCCAGGATCGACAGCCGGTCGCAGAGGCGCTCGGCTTCGTCCATGAAATGGGTGGTCAGCAGGATAGTCTTGCCCTGCGAGACCAGTTGCTTGAGGCGTTCCCAGATGAGATGCCGCGCCTGCGGGTCGAGGCCGGTCGTCGGCTCATCGAGGAACACGATGTCCGGATCGTTCACGAGCGCCCGCGCGAGCGACAGCCGGCGTTTCATGCCGCCCGACAGCGACGGGATGCGCGCGTCGGCCTTGTGGGCGAGGCCGGCGAATTCGAGCAGTCCGGGGATGCGCTCGCGGAGCGTGACATCGCGCAGGCCGAAGTAGCGGCCGTAGACCAGCAGGTTCTCGGTGACGGTGAAGTCGGGGTCGAGATTGTCGATCTGCGGCATGACCCCGAGCCGCAGCCGCGCTGCGCGCGCCGCCTGCGGCACCGGCAGGCCCGCCAGCACGATGCTGCCCCGATCGGGGTCGGTCAGGCCGAGGCAGAGCCGCAGCGTGGTCGTCTTGCCGGCACCGTTCGGACCCAGCAGGCCGTAACACTCGCCGGCGTCGAGCCGCAGGGAGATGCCGCGGATGACGTCGACCGGACCGAAGGACTTGTGGAGATCGCGGATGTCGAGCAATGCCCCCGGCGCCTTCATGCCGCGCCCGTGCGGGCACCCACCACGAGCTGCTGCAGCAGGACCAGATCGCCATGGAAGAAGTGCCCGGCGCCGGGCACGACGACGACCGGGATCTTGCCCGGGCGCGCCCAGTCGAGCACCTCGCGCAACGGCACAACGTCGTCCTGCTCGCCGTGCACGACCAGAGTATGCGCAGGCACTGCCGGCACGGGAAATCGTCCGACCGCCGGCGCAACCAGAACCAGTCGCTGCGGCAGCAATGTCGTGGCGCACTGCGCTGCGACATAGCCGCCGAACGAGAATCCGGCGAGAGCGAGTGGCAAGTTCGGAGAATCCTCGCGCGCGCGCGCTGCGAGGGCTAGCAGATCATCGATCTCCCCGTGCCCTTCGTCATACAGCCCTTCGCTCGCACCGACGCCGCGGAAGTTCAGGCGCCAGACTACATGGCCGAGCGCGAGGAATGCGCGGGCGAGGGTCTGGACGACCTTGTTGTCCATCGTGCCACCGAACAGCGGGTGGGGATGCGCCAGAACCGCGACACCTGCCGGTTCCTGTGCCGGCCGCGCCACCGCCACCTCGAGCCGGCCCGCCGGGCCGGCGATGAACGTCCGGTCGGCTGCGGTGGACTTCAAATGCGCAGGCGCGCGACCACGCGGCCGTTGACCAGATGTTCCGAGATGATCTCGTCGATGTCCGCCTGATCGACGTAGGTGTACCAGACTTCCTCGGGATAGACGACGATCACCGGGCCCTCTTCGCAACGATCGAGGCAGCCCGCCATGTTGATGCGCACCCGGCCGGCGCCGGACTGGCCGAGCGCCTTGATCCTGCCCTTGGCGTAATCGCGCAGGGCGCTGGCCCCATTGTTGTTGCAGCTGGCGCGTGTGGGATCGTCGCGCTGGTTGCAGCAGAAGAAGACGTGGTGCTGGTAGTAGCTCATCGTGGTTGGGCCCTGCAGGGGAATCGTGATCATAGGAATCACGGCGCCGACAGCGGAGGATACTTGACGGCGTTCTTGAGCATCTTGGCACGGGCGGCCGCAAGCGGATCGATGTCCAGTACGTCGGCAATGCGGATGAGATAGAGCAGGACATCCGCGATCTCGTCGGCAATGGCGGCGCGGCGGTCCGGCGTCGGATTCGACGACTCTTCCGGTGTCAGCCACTGGAACTGCTCGACCAATTCGGCCACCTCGACGCTGAGCGCCATCGCGAGGTTCTTGGGGGTGTGGAACGTCTCCCACCGGCGGGCGGCGGCGAACTCGCGCAACCCTTGCCGCAATGCGTCGATGGAGTCGGTCTTGGCGGTGTCGTTCATGGTTCCTGTCTCCATGCCGTGGATTGGCGGGCGGCAACGAGGAAGATGGCCGCCAGCAGCGGCCAGGTCAGCGACACCAGGGCGGTCGTGCCCTTGAAGCTCCAGTAGTGGCCGTGGTGCCAGGTACGCATGCCCTCGCCGAGATAGACGCTGTCGGGCGCGAGGTTGAGCAGCGCCACGCCGCCCAACAGGCACGCGAGCCCGATCGATGCGCGTACCGGCGCTGCCGCCCGCAACAGCGGCAGCGCAAGCAACCCGCCGATGCCGAGTCCGAGCACGGCGCCGGAACGTACCCAGACGAGCGGATGTCCGGGGTCGTACAACCAGATACCGGCGATGCTCTTCAGCAAGAGCGCGCACCCGATCACGCCGGCCAGAAGAACGGCAGCACGTTCGCCGGTGATGCTGCCGATGATCGCGGTCACCGTCAGCATCGACATCGTCGTCACGCATGCCTCGATCAGCATTTGCCCGAGGGGGGAGTAGACGACCGGGTCCGGGCGCAACGGGATCATGCCGCGGAGGTCGCCACCGGCGAACAACCAGAGCGTCGCGCCGAGTTGTGCAAACAACCATAGCGCCAGCAACGTGAGCGCGGCGTCCGTCCGGGCACCGGGCAGCAGGCGGCGGTACCGCCACTGCGCGACCGCGCCATCAAGCAGCCAGGCCTCGCCGGCGACGAGCGCGAACCAGGCCCCGAGCAGGCTCCCCACCGCATTGCAGAACACGTCCAGTGCCGAGGGAACCCGTACCGGAACCCACGATTGCAGCAGTTCGAGCACGACGCTGATCAGGGTCGCCGCCAGCACCGCGACGGTCGCCGCCGGCACAGGCAACAGCCGCACGCGCAAGCCCACCGCGAACAGGAGCCCCAGCGGGGCGTAAGCCACGATGTTCAGGAACACGTCGGGCCACGAATAATAGCGGGGCCATTCGATCAGGCGATTCCACATCAGGGCCGATGCCGGCGTGCGCCAGACGCTGAGCGGATACAGGCTGGCGAAGGCGACGATCGACCCGTAAGCTAGGGTCGCGAAGCGGATGAAGGCCGAGGGTCGGGCGAAGCGCTTGGTCGATGCCATTCCCGGAAGCGAACAGCGCGGTGGCGCGCGAAGGAGAGGTGAAACGCGTTGGGATTCTATGACATCTTCAACGGCGACGCCGATGGGCTGTGCGGTCTGCAGCAGTTGCGGCTTGCGGACCCGGTCGATGCCGTGCTGGTCTCCGGCACCAAACGCGATACGGCGCTGCTTGCCCGCATCGACGTCGCCCAGGGCGACTACGTCACGGTGCTCGACGTCACGGTGGACGCGAACAGGCCGGCACTGACCCGGATTCTGGCAGCCGGCGCCAGGGTCACCTGGTTCGATCACCATCACTGCGATGCGGCGCCTGTCGACGACAACTTCGAAGGCCATTTCGACTTCGCCGCGGACATCTGCACCAGCCTGATCGTCGACCGGCATCTCGACGGCCGCCATCGCGCGTGGGCCGTGGTCGGCGCCTTCGGCGACAACCTCCAGGCAAGCGCCGGGGCGGCGGCGGCGGCGCTGAACCTGGATGCGGCGTCGGTCTCGGTGCTGCGCCGCCTCGGGGAATGCCTCAACTACAACGCCTACGGCGACAGCATCGATGAGTTGATGTTCCATCCGCTCGATCTGCGCCGGCGGATGCAGCCCTACACGGATCCGTTGCGCTTCGCGGTAGAGGATGACTGCTGCCTGAGGCTCGATCAGGTGCGCGCCCACGATCTCGCCCAGGCACTGGCGATCGCCCCGACCCTCGATGTCGCAGCGGCCAGCGCGGTGATCCTGCCCGACGCCCCCTGGAGCCGGCGCGTCGGCGGAACGCTGGCCAATCACCTGGCACGCACCGCGCCGGACCGGCTGCACGCGGTGCTCGTCCCCGGGCGGGACGGATACACGGCGAGCCTGCGGGCCCCGCAGCGCCATCACCTCGGCGCACACGCGATCGCCCGCGAGTTCGCCCGAGGCGGCGGGCGGGCGCTGGCCGCCGGCATCAACGGGCTGGCGGAGGCTGAGGTGCCACGCCTGCTGCAACGGCTGCGTGAGGCCTGATCCGGCACGCGGCGGCAGGCAGCCTGCCGTGTAGCGAGCCGCGGGCTACGCCGCGACCGTTACTTCAGCTTGATCTCGGTCCACATGCGGGTCATGTAGCGCAGCTGCTTGCCGTTCAGGTCCTTCAGCATCTCGAGCTTCTTCGCGGTCTCGGCGTCGGGGAACACCGCCTTGATCGCCTTGATCTCGGGCTTGATGTACTGCATCGCGTCGGCATTCGGGTTGCCCGATCCGATCATGTTGGTCAGGTCGGCCGAGTTCTTGCCGTCGAGCATGAAGTTGATGAACTTGTGCGCCAGGTCCGGCCGCGGCGCGCTCTTGTGGATGACCATCGCGTCGAGCGCCAGCACCGCGCCTTCCTTTGGCAGCGCCGGCAGGATGCTGAACGGGCGCTTGGCGGCGTGCGCATCGGTGTTGGCCTGGAACATGTCGTTCGAGTACCCGTGGGCGAGCCAGATGTTGCCCACGGTCAGTTCCTTGATGTAGCTGGATGCATTGAACGCCGCCCAGTACGGCTTGGCCTTGACGATGACGTCCCTGGCCTCCCCGAGCTTCGCCGCGTCGGTCTCGTTCACGGAATAGCCCTTGTACTTCAGCGCCGCCGCGATCAATTCGCGCTGGCTGTCGAGCACCGTCACCTTGCCCTTCATCCGGGCGAGGATGGTCGGATCGAACAGCATCGCCCACGAGCCCACCGGCACGGCGAGTTCCTTGATCTTCTGGTCGTTGTAGCCCAGCAGCGTGATCGACATCGCGTACGGCACCGAGTACTTGTTGTCCGGGTCGAACGCGGTGTTGGCATAGGCCGGCATCACGTTCTTCAGGTTCGGCAACTGCGCGTGGTCGAGCGGCAGCAGGGCATTGCGCTTGATCAGCGCCTCGACCGCGTTCATGGTCGGCACCAGGACGTCATAGCCCTTCGCACCCGCCTGCAGCTTCGCGAGCAACTCGTCGTTGTCGGAGTAGTAGGTCTGCTTGACCTTGCATTTGCAGTAGGCCTCGAAACGCTTGATCGTGTCGTCCGACAGGTAGTTGTTCCAGTTGTACAGGTGCAGCACGTCCTCGGCTGTAGCGGGCAGGCTGACGACAAGGGCAAGAGCGAGCAGCAGTTTTCTCATGGCGGGAACCTCTCGGACGATGGCGAAATGTCGGGATGCGGGTTCAGGTGGCGCGCAGGGCGCCGGGGGCGAGCTTGGACGCGACAACGATCAGAAACAGCGTGAGCAGCATGAGCAGCGTCGAGATCGCGTTCACCTCGGGGGTCACCGCGATCTTGATCATCGAGTAGATCTGCAGCGGCAGCGTGGTCGAGTCGACGCCCGCCGTGAAGAACGTGATGACGAAGTCGTCGATCGACAGCGTGAACGCCATCAGGGCGCCCGCGATGATCCCCGGCATGATCAGCGGCAGCGTCACGAGCCGGAATGCCGCCCACGGCGTGGCCCCGAGATCGCGCGCCGCTTCGATCAGGCTCTCGTCCATGCCGGCCAGGCGCGAGCGCACGACGATGGCGACGAAACCGATGCAGAAGGCGATGTGCGACAGGATGATCGAGACCATCCCGAGGGTCAGGTTGAGCATCACGAAGAAGATCAGCAGGCTCACGCCCATCAGGATCTCGGGGATGGCGATCGGGCTCAACACCAGGATTGCCAGCACCCGCGACTTGAATCGGTACAGCGCGTAGCCGGCGGCGGTGCCCAGCAGGGTCGATACCGCACTCGCCACCAGGCCGATGATCAGCGAGTTGCCCGCCGCCTCCAGCATCTGCTCGTCGTGGAACAGCACGTCGTACCAGTGGAAGGTAAAGCCAACCCACTCGGCGTTGAGGCGCGAATCGTTGAACGAGTAGACGACCACGATGATCAGCGGCAGATAGAGGAAGCCGTAGACCAGCAGCGCCGAGCCCCACAGCAGCCAGGAGCCGCGTGTGGTGCTCATCTACAAACGCTGCCGCGATGCCACCCGGGCCGCCACGGCGGCAAACGCGATGGCGATCACCGTCAGGATCATCGACAACACGCTCCCGAACGGCCAGTCGCGGGCGTCGAGGAACTGCTGCTTGATCACATTGCCGATGAGAATGCCGTCGGTGCCGCCGAGAATGTCGGGGATGGCGAAGATGCCCAGCGCCGGAATGAACACCAGTGCAGCGCCGGCGAACACGCCGGGGAGCGAGAGCGGAAAGGTCACGCGCCAGAAGCGCTGCCAGCTGCGGGCGCCGAGGTCCTGCGCCGCATCCAGCAGGGCCGGGTCGTGCTTCTCGAGGTTTGCATAGAGCGGCAGGACCATGAACGGCAGGTGCACATAGACGAGGCCGAGCACCACCGCTATCGGGGAGAACAGCAGCGGCACCGGTTCGAGTCCGACCGCCACCAGCAGGCCGTTGAACAGGCGCGCAAACCCCGACTGCGGCCCGAGGATGATCATCCACGCGTACACGCGGATCAGGAAGTTGCTCCAGAACGGCAGGATCACCAGCAGCACCAGGACTTCGCGATAGCGCTTGGCGCTGCGGGCAATGGTCAGCGCCAGCGGATACGCCAGCAGCAGGCACAGCGCGGTCGTCACCGCGGCATAGCAGAACGACTTGAAGAACAGTTCGAAGTAAATCGCATCGGTGAAGAAGCGCTGGTAGTTCTCGAACGTGAGACCGGTGGATTCATCCGGACTACCGGTGCCGAAGAGCGGTGCGAGCCCACCGAGCTCGCCCGGAAACCGGAACGACGCGACCACCATGATCAACGCCGGGATGGCGAAGAAGATCGCCAGATACAGGATCGGCGGGCCGCTGATCAACCACTTGTGCGATCGCTGGCTCATGGAAGCGGCGCGCGACGAGCCGCCAGCGACCCGAGTCCGCTGCACTTCTGCAGACGCATCCGGGCCAGGCCTGAATGGCCGGTCGAATCAGTCACGCAGGAAACTCGCGGCGTCGTCGCGCCAGCCGATCTGGACCGCGTCGCCGGGTTCGAAGAACTTCGACGAGCGGCCGACGGCGTTGTTGGGCAGCATGACCTCCACCCGCTTGCCGCCTTCCACTTCGACAATGTAGAGAGTCACGTCACCGGTGTAGAGGTAGTCGAACACCTTGCCCGGAAAGCGGTTGACGCAGTCGGTGCCGGGCAGTTCGCGGCCGATCGAGACCTTCTCCGGCCGCAGGGCCAGCGTCCCCCGGGCGCCGGCGACCGCGCCGTCGGCGCCCGACGTGGTCACCGTGCCAAGTTCCGCGACCTCGAGCGTCAGCCGGCCATCGATCGCTGCCGTTACGCTGCAGTCGAGCAGGTTGCATTCGCCGATGAAGTCGGCAACGAACCGGTTCCGCGGAAAGCTGTAGATGACCGCCGGTTCATCGAGCTGCTCGACCTTGCCGTGGTTCATGACCGCGATGCGGTGGGACAGCGCGAGCGCCTCCTCCTGGTCGTGGGTCACGTAGATGAAGGTCACGCCGACTTCCTTCTGCAGCGTGATGAGTTCGAGCTGCATCCGCTCCTTCAGCTTCGCGTCGAGCGCGGCGAGGGGTTCGTCCAGCAGGAGCAGCCGCGGCCGGTTCACCAGGGCGCGCGCCACGGCCACGCGCTGGCGCTGCCCGCCCGACAGCTCGTTCGGGTAGCGCTTCTCCATGCCCGGCAAGGACACGTCCTCCAGGGCTTCATGCACCCGCGCGGCGACCTGATCCGGCGCAACGCCGTTCATCCGGAGCGGGAACGCGATGTTCTGGGCGACGGTCATGTGCGGGAACAGGGCGTAGCTCTGGAACACGGTGTGAACATTCCGGTCCTCGGGCGGCACGCCGGCCATGTCCTTGCCGTCGATCAGGATGCGCCCGCCGTCGGGCTGATCGAAGCCCGCGATCATCCGCAACAACGTGGTCTTGCCGCAGCCCGAGGGGCCGAGGAGAGTGAAGAACTCGCCTGCCTCTATGGACAGGCTGACAGCGTCGACCGCGATGAAGTCCCCGAAACGCCGGGAGACCTCCTGAATCTCAAGAAGGGCCATCGAGGGGCGCTGGCTGCGCTGCACAATGATTCAGGGATTGTACAAAAAACCCAGCGACTCAAGGGGTCTGCGTAGGCCCGGGCAGAGGCTGCGCAAGGTAGCGAGCAGCTGCCGGCCCGGCCTGGACGCCCGCAAGCGTTGACTGCGCGGGTCAGGATTTGGCGGGGGGCGCGGGCGCCGCCGGCTTCGCGTCCGGCTTCTTCTCGTCTTTTTTCTCGTCTTTCTTTTCTTCCTTCTTCTCGTGGCGCTCGACCAGCACGGGCTTCACCTTGGTGCCCTCGTGCAGGTCATCGCGCGGATTGTTCACCACCCGATCGCCATCGGCCACGCCCTCGACGATCTCGACTTCCTTGCCGAAGTCGCGACCCAGCCTGACCTTGCGGATATGGACCACGTCGTCCGGCCCGACCATCGCGACCCGGATCCCGTCGCCGCCGATCAGGATGGCGTTGACCGGAACCGTCACCGCCGGCGCGGCCTGCGTCAGGTGGAATTTCACCTGCGCATACATGCCCGGCAGCACGCGCCCGTCGGGATTCGGCAGATCGAGCTGTACGGTCATGGTGCGCGTCGCCGGATCGAAAGCGCCCGCCCGGCGCGAAACCTGGGCGACCAGCGCGGCATCGCCCAGTTCGCGGACCACGACATCGCCCTTGACGCCTGGCTTCACGAGCATGACGTGGCTCTGCGGCACGCTGACCATCACGCGCAGCGTGCTCGACTGCGCGAGCTTGAACAGCCAGGGCGAAGATGCCGATCCACCGGAGACCAGAGTGCCGATTTCCACGTTGCGCGCGGTGACGGTGCCGGCGAACGGTGCGAGCACCTTGAGGAAGGTGCGCTGCTGCTCCAGTTGGCGCAGCCGCGCCGTCAGCGCGGCGAGATCGGCGGTGCGCGACCGCAGGGCGCCAGCGCGCTCGTCGACATCCTGGGCGGACACCGCATCCTCCTGCGCGAGCGCGCGATAGCGATCCGACGTGCTGCGGGCGAGATCGAGTTGCGCCCGGATCTGTTCGACCTGCGCGCGCACTTCGTCGATCTGGCGATCGATGTCGGGCGCGTCGAGCTCGGCGAGGAGCTGGCCGGCCTTCACGTCGTCGCCGATGTCGACCAGCCAGCGCTTCACGTAGCCAGTGGTGCGCGCATACAGGGTGACCTCCTGGAAAGCGAGGATGCTGGCCGGTAGCGCGAGGTCCGCCTTGCCCCTGCCGGGGATGGCCTTGATCACCGCGACCAAGGGCAGGCCGCCACGCGCGTCGGTTTTCTCGGGCGCTGCCGCCGAATGCCGCCAAAGGCCGAAACCGAACACGATCACCAGACCGGCGAGCAAAACGGAAAACAGGAACACAGCTCCACCCCGGTTCGACGCGGGTCCGGTCAGTGACTGGCGTTGCATGAGCCCTCCGTGTTTGGAGTTGACGCCATCGAGTCTTTTATCACTCGCCGGATGATGCGTTGCATGGTCCGAACTGCCTATCCTCAAGACCGATTCTTTGTAACACTACTGTCACAAAACGGCAAACGATTGCCGGAGGAGGCAAGGCCATGTGGCTGGTGAGACTGGCGCTATCGCGGCCATACACTTTCGTGGTCGCGGCGCTCGCAGTGCTGCTCGCCGGCTCGCTCCAGATCGTGGGCGCACCGGGCTGGCGCGCCATGCCGAAGGACATCTTTCCCGAGATCGCCGAGCCGGTGGTCACGGTCATCTGGCAATACGTCGGGATTCCGGCCGAGGCGTTCGAGAAGCAGATCACGCTGTTCGCCGAGCAGCAGATCAGCACCACGGTGAGCAACATCCGCCGGATCGAATCGCACACGATCTTCAGCAAGAGCCTCATCCGCCTCTACTTCCAGCCCGGCGTACGCATCGACCAGGCGCTCGCCGAGATCACGGCCACCTCGCAGACGATCCTTCGGCGCATGCCGCCGGGGCAGACGCCGCCGCAGATCGTGCAGTACAACGCGTCGAGCGTGCCGATCCTCCAGATCGCCCTCGGCAGCGACACCCTCACCGAGCAGGAGTTGTACGACAAGGGCCTGTGGCTGGTGCGCAACAACGTCATCCAGATACCGGGAACGACGGTGCCGCTGCCCTACGG
>JAYTTO010000516.1:0-3282 GCA_043744975.1 Betaproteobacteria bacterium
AGGACCGGACCACCCGCTACGAAACCACCGTCGGGCGGGCCCTGCTCTCCGAGATCCTGCCGCCAGGGCTGCCGTTCCCGCTGATCAACAAGGCGCTCAAGAAGAAGGAGATCTCGAAGCTCATCAACGCCTCGTTCCGCCGTTGCGGATTGCGCGAGACGGTGATCTTCGCCGATCGCCTGATGTACATGGGCTTCAGCATGGCGACCCGCGCCGGCATCTCGATCTGCGTCGACGACATGCAGGTGCCGCGCCAGAAGGAGCAGATCATCGCTGCGGCCGAGAAGGAGGTGCAGGAGATCGAGGCGCAGTACACCTCGGGCCTCGTGACCCAGGGTGAGCGCTACAACAAGGTGGTCGACATCTGGGGCCGCGCCGGCGACGTGGTCGCCAAGGCGATGATGGAACAACTCGGCACCGAACCTGTGATGACCTGGGACGAGGGCACGTCCGCCTGGACCCAGGCCACCGACAAGGCTGGCGCACCGATGTCGCAGGAATCGTTCAACTCGATCTACATGATGGCGGACTCCGGCGCCCGCGGCTCGGCAGCACAGATCCGGCAGCTCGCCGGCATGCGTGGCCTGATGGCGAAGCCGGACGGCTCCATCATCGAGACGCCGATCACGACCAACTTCCGTGAAGGCCTGAACGTCCTGCAGTACTTCATCTCGACCCACGGCGCGCGGAAGGGCCTGGCGGATACTGCGCTCAAGACTGCCAACTCGGGTTACCTGACACGGCGTCTGGTCGACGTCACACAGGATCTGGTGGTCATCGAAGACGATTGCGGCACCGCCAACGGCGTTGCAATGAAGGCTCTGGTCGAAGGCGGCGAAGTGGTCGAGGCCTTGCGCGAGCGCATCCTCGGCCGCGTCTGCGCGGACGAGGTGGTTCACCCGGAGCGCGGCGACGTGCTGTACGTGTCCGGCGCCCTGCTCGACGAGGATGCGGTGGATGCGATCGAGCTGTTGGGCATCGACGAGGTCAAGGTTCGTACCCCGCTCACCTGCGACACGCGCTACGGCCTGTGTGCCAAGTGCTATGGCCGCGACCTGGGCCGCGGCGTACTGGTCAACGTCGGCGAGGCGGTGGGCGTGATCGCCGCCCAGTCGATCGGCGAACCCGGCACCCAGCTCACCATGCGCACCTTCCACATCGGCGGCGCCGCGTCGCGTACCGCGGTCGCCAGCCAGATCGAGAGCAAGTCGAACGGCACGGCCCGCTTCAGCCCGTTGATGCGCTACGTGACCAACGCGCGTGCCGAACAGGTGGCGATCTCCCGGTCGGGTGAAGTCCAGATCTACGATGACAACGGTCGGGAGCGCGAGCACCACAAGGTCCCCTACGGCGCGACCCTGATGGTTGCGGACGGCGGCAAGGTCCGCGCCGGTTCGGTGCTGGCCAGTTGGGATCCCCATACCCGTCCGATCATCACCGAGTACGCGGGCAAGGTGCGGTTCGAGAACGTCGAGGAAGGGGTTACCGTCGCCAAGCAAATCGACGAGGTCACCGGTCTTTCGACGCTGGTCGTGATCGACCCGAAACGCCGCGGCACCGCCGCGACCAAGGGCGTGCGTCCGCAGGTCAAGCTGCTCGACGACGAGAACCATGAAGTCCGCCTGGCGGCCACCGACCAGCCGGTCAACTACACCTTCCAGATCCACTCCATCATCACGGTGAAGGACGGGCAGCAGGTCCAGGCCGGCGAGGTGCTGGCGCGGATTCCCCAGGAGACGGCCAAGACCAAGGACATCACCGGCGGCCTGCCGCGGGTGGCGGAACTGTTCGAGGCCCGCTCGCCGAAGGACGCCGGGATGCTGGCGGAAGTCACCGGTACGGTGTCGTTCGGCAAGGATACCAAGGGCAAGCAGCGCCTCGTGATCACCGATCTCGACGGCGTGGCCCACGAGTTCCTGATCCCGAAGGACAAGCACATGCTGGTGCACGACGGCCAGGTGGTGAACAAGGGCGAGTCGATCGTCGACGGCGACCGCGACCCACACGATATCCTGCGTCTGCAAGGCGTGGAGGCGCTGGCGCGCTACATCACGGATGAGGTACAGGAGGTCTACCGACTCCAGGGCGTCAAGATCAACGACAAGCACATCGACGTGATCGTCCGGCAGATGCTGCGCCGGGTGCAGGTGGTCGATGCGGGCGAGACCCGTTTCATTCCCGGCGAGCAGGTCGAGCGTGCCGACCTGTTCGACGAGAACGACCGCGTGGTGGCCGAAGGCAAGCGCCCGGGGACCTACCAACACGTGCTGCTCGGCATCACCAAGGCGTCGCTGTCGACCGATTCCTTCATTTCCGCGGCGTCGTTCCAGGAAACCACCCGCGTCCTCACCGAGGCGGCGATCATGGGTAAACGCGACGACCTGCGTGGCCTGAAGGAGAACGTCATTGTCGGCCGGCTGATTCCCGCCGGTACCGGTCTGGCTTACCACAATGCGCGCAAGCAACAGGCGCTGCGGGGTGAACCGGACCTGTTCGGCGATCCGGGGACCGGGGGTGAAGCCGGTGTTGCCGCCGAGAACGAGCAGGTAGCTTGACAGCAAGGTAGCCGCTCCCTAAAATCCACGGTCTTTTTTCCTCGCCGCAGCCGTCACGACGGAACCGGCGAAACCACCTTAACTCCAGTGAGCGGGACGGCTCTGACAGAGCCGTCCCGGTTTTTTGGGCAACCGAAAACATGCCAACGATCAGCCAGTTGGTTCGCAAACCGCGAACCAGACTTGTAACGAAGAGCAAAGTGCCAGCGCTGCAGCAGTCGCCGCAGCGCCGGGGCGTCTGCACCCGGGTCTACACCACGACCCCCAAGAAACCGAATTCCGCACTGCGGAAAGTCGCGAAGGTGCGGCTCACCAACGGCTTCGAGGTCATCAGTTACATCGGCGGCGAAGGCCATAACCTCCAGGAACACTCGGTGGTCATGATCCGCGGCGGCCGGGTGAAGGATCTGCCGGGCGTGCGGTATCACATCGTCCGCGGCAGCCTCGACACTCAGGGTGTCAAGGACCGCAAGCAGAGCCGTTCCAAGTACGGCACCAAGCGGCCCAAGTAAGCCTGAGCCAACCCCGCAACTCCAGACAGCACACCGAATTCCGAGGAAGCCATGCCCAGACGCCGCGAGGTCGCCAAACGCGAAATCCTGCCCGACCCCAAATTCACCAGCCAGGACGTGTCGAAGTTCATCAACGTCCTGATGACGAGTGGTAAGAAGTCCGTGGCCGAGCGCATCATGTACGGCGCCTTGACGCAGATCTCCAAGAAGACCGG
>JAYTTO010000517.1:0-5846 GCA_043744975.1 Betaproteobacteria bacterium
GCGCCGGTGAACCCCACCGACGCCAGGCCGCGTCCGCTCCACGGTCCTGTCACCCGCGTCCAGCGCGTACCGCCATCCAGGCTGAACCAAAGCACATGATCGATGACCGCCGCGAGCAACGCTGCCGATTCGCCGCCGATCACCAGTGCGGTCGCGGCGACCGGTGGCAATTCGCTGGCTGCGAAGCTCCACGTGGCGCCGCCATCCGTGCTGACAAACACGCCCTTCGGACCGTTGAGGTAGAACAAGCCGGCCGTGTGGCCGGCGACGATCGCGCGGGCGGGTGCCGCGCCATCGGGTGCCTGGGCGCGAGTCCAGGTCTTGCCGTCCGTGGTCCGGAACACACCGGCGGAACTCGATGCGACCGCCAGGATTCCGTCGGGACCGAATGCGACCGACAGCGTCGGGCCGATGAAGGTCCCCGCTGCTTCGGTGACCCAGTCGCGGCCGCCGTTATGCGACCGGAGTAGCCGCGTGTCGGTGGCGTAGAGCAGATGATTGGGATCGGCCGGACTGATGGCGATCGCCATCGCACCGCCGATGAAGAGACCGGCGTCGACCGGCAGCCAGTTGGCGCCGTCGTCGCGCGAGCGGAACAGCCCGCCCCACGCGCTCGGATCATGCGCGTTGGCAGCGGTATGCAGCAGGAGCAGTAAGAGCAGGACGAAACGACGCATCACTGCTCAAAAAAAAGAGGAGCCCGCAACGAGCCCCTCATCTTGTTCCAGCGCGGAAAAATTACTTGGGCTTGCGCGAGGTCTCACCCGGGGCGAGGGTGATCTCGGCCAGACGGGCGTCGTTCATGCCGACCCAGGAATTCTTCGTGAGCGGGTACTTGTCGCTGTAGGACAGCGGCTCATGCGCGGCGACGCAATTCTGGTAGCCGCCGGTAACCTTGTAGCACTTCTCGTATGCCAGGAACTGCTGCACCGAGTCGGTCTGCTGGATGTTGGCCACTTCCCAGTCTCGGATCGCTTCCCACGACGAGTAGGCATCGGAGCCGAACATCAGCTTGCCCATCGAGGTGTTGACTTCAAGCAGTTGCGAGCCGGCGGTATGGGCACGATGCGCCGCGTGGATCTTCACGCCCGGCATGATCTCGAAATCGCCATCGACAATCATCGCCTTGCCGCGCAGCACCTTGCCATAGATTGAGTCGACCGTTTTCGGGGTGTAGCCGCAAGCCGGGGTACGGCTGCAGCCACCCGGCGAATCGTTCACGGCGCTGATGCGCGGGTGCGGATAGTTGAGCGCCCATTCGATGCCCTTCAACTCCTCACGCTGCACGTACAGGACGGCATTCGGAAACTCGTCCAGCGAACCGGCATGGTCCCAGTGGCCGTGGCCGATGATGATCTTGGACACATCCTTGGCGTCGAAGCCGAGCTGCGCGATCTGCTTCGAGAGCGGCGACCAATGGGCCGTACCGGTCATCTTGTGGTATTCGGTCTGGTTCCAGCCGTTGTCGTACAGCATCAGTTCCTTGCCGCACTTGATCACGCCGACGTTCACCGGCAGGTTGACGGTGTTGACGTTATTGCGCGGATTGGTGCTGCCCTGGACGAAAGAGCGGTCGGGATGGAACATGCCGAAGGGTACGTTCATGAACGTGCTGTTCTCCACCAGCCACGCCGAACACACCGCTTCAGCGTGTGCAGCACTGCTACCGAGGCCGGCGATCAGCCCGGCTGCGGCGAGACCTGCCGCGAGTTTCTTGTTCATGCTCTCTCTCCTCCTGTAGTTGGACTGCTCTTACTGCCTGCGTGTCGTCGCGACCGCCGGATACCCTCGTATCCGGATGCCGCCTTCGGTCCGCGAACCGCCATCAATTCGGCTTGTGTTCTCCCGGCCAAAGGACTTCGCTCACCCTGAGCAGCGTGCCGGAGGCCCGCTCGCTCAATTCCTGTGCCCTCAAAAGGTGTTGTTCGTCGCCATCGCGGGAAAACGCGCCCATCTCGATCATGACCTGCTGATAAGCGTCGATTGCACCGAGGTAGTCGCGGTGTGCCGCCGCGAGCGACGGGGGCGGGGTCAAGGGCTGCATCGCGGCGCGCGCGGACGTGAGGACGGCAGCCACTGGCGCGATCCGGGTGGCGATGTCACCCTTGCCGATCTCGCCCATCTTGTAGGCAAGGCCGGCGAAGCTCAGGCGCGGCACATTGGTGCGGACCTGCTCGTGGATGGTCCAGAGATCGCGGGCGTAGCGTTCTTCGTCGGCTGTGAGCGCCGGGCGTTCGGCGACGGCGGGCGCTACGGCAACTTCGGGTGTGGAGGCCGCGCGCCATTCCCGCACTGCAGCGAAAATAACGAAGGCGATGAGAGTCACCACAAGGGTGGCGAGCATGGCGCGGCGCACCGTGAACGAGGGCGGCGCCGTGGCCACTGCAGAAGCTTCGGAAGTCATCGTTGCAATGTAGCCGGGTGCCCCTGTGGCGTCAATAAAACGCCATTATTTCAAGGAGATATCACACTTTCTGTAAAAATATCTTACGTTTTTGAACGTTCAATGCGGATTCCAATTGGGGCTGCCGGTGAACAGGCCGTGGACAAATCCGATGTCATAGACGAGGTAGAGTCCGAATCCCAGGCTCACGAGTCCGGAGGCCAGCCGCAGCGTCGTGTTGAGCTGGGGCAGGCGCCGGGCGCTGGCGGCGAAGGGCAAGGCAATGACGACGGTGACCAGCATCATGCCGGCGATCGTGCCGAGACCGAACAGCAGCAGGTACGCCATGCCCTCGAACGGGTCGGAGATCGCAGCGACGATCAGCAGGGCAACCGCCGCCGATCCCGCGAGGCCGTGCACCACGCCGACCACCAGGGGGCGCAGCAACTGATAGAGGCCGACGCCGCCGAAATGACGGTCCAGCCATGCCTGCGGCGTAGCGTCTTCGGCGTGACCGTGACTGCGCTCGTCATGGCCGTGGCGGTGGCTGTGCGCATAGTCGCCGTGCGCATGGGCATGGGCGTGCGCCTTCGCGTGGCCATGCCGGCCGACGCGACCATGGCGATGCACAGCGGCGGCGGGTTGGTACCGGAGGTTGCCCTCGCGCAACTGGAATGGCGCCATCGCCGCGCCGATCCGGTCGAGCGTTCCGGTCAGCGTGAGGACGCCGAGCGCGATCAGCATGACTGCGACGCCGAGTTCCATCGCCAAGCCTGCGGTGGGCGGGATCACGATGTGAAACACGACGATCGCACCGCCGACCAGCGCGATGGTGAGCGTGTGGCCGATGCCCCAGGTGGCGCCGATCAGGGCCGCACCGCGAATGCTTGCTTGACGGCTCACGATGGTGGTGACCGCGATCACATGGTCGGGGTCGGTGGCGTGGCGCATGCCGAGCACGAAGCCGATGGCGATGCTGGCGAGGAGTTCGTTCACGAAATGGTGCGCGCCGTCGGTATGACGATTCGGCGATTGGTCATATGCATCGGCAGAAACTACGCGTTGGTCCGCGCAGCGTCAACGCCGCTATCGGTTTTCTGGTACTGCTAATGAAAATCGCGCGACTGCGTGAGCAGGCTGCCGAGCAGATGCGAGAGATCCACCAGCCTGCCGGCGATGAGGTGGGCGACATCGCCATCGCGCTCGAGCACGCCATGCACGCCGAGCAGCCGGGCGCCCAGCAGGGTGCGGCGCTGGCGTTCGCCGAGATCGCGCCACACCACGACATTGGCGTTGCCGGTCTCGTCCTCCAGGGTGACGAAGATCACGCCGCTGGCTGTGCCGGGCCGCTGGCGGCAGGTGACCAGCCCGGCCGCGCGCACCAACTGGCCGTGGCGCGCCGTCAGCAGTTGCGCTGCGGTCATCATGCGCTGACGTTGCAGGTGCACGCGCAGCAGCGCCAGCGGATGGCGGCCGAGCGTGAGGCCGAGGCTGGCGTAGTCGGCGACGATGCGCTCGCCCTCCGACGGTTCGGGCAGCAGCGGCAACTGCTCGCGGATCGGCGTGTCGTGCAGCAGCGGCGGGCGCGGCTCGATGCCCGCCACCTGCCACATGGCCTCGCGCCGGTGACCGATCACCGATGCCAGCGCGTCGGCGTCGGCGAGGCAGTCGAGGTCGTGCCGGTTCAGTTGCGCGCGCTGGGCGAGTTGTTCGAAGGTGTCGAAAGGCCGCCCGCGTTCGGCGATGAGCCGGTCCGCCGCGGCCTGCGACAACCCCGACACCATGCGCAGGCCCAGGCGAAGCGCCGGGGACGAACGTGCGGCCACCGCGCTGCCGGCCGGCGGCGCCGGTTCCAGCGAACAATCCCAGCCGCTCGCCATCGCGTCCACCGGCAGCACCTGCACGCCGTGCCGCTGCGCGTCCTGGATCAGCTGCGACGGCGCGTAGAAGCCCATCGGCTGGCTGTTGAGCAGCCCCGCGCAGAACGCCGCCGGATGATGCCGCTTGATCCACGCCGACACATACACCAGCAGCGAGAAGCTGGCCGCATGCGACTCCGGAAAACCGTACTCGCCGAAGCCGAGAATCTGCTGGTAGATCCGCTGCGCGAACTCTTCGGTGTAGCCGCGCGCGAGCATGCCGTCGATCAGCCGCCGCTCGAACGGTTCGAGCCCGCCCTTGCGCCGCCACGCCGCCATCGCGCGCCGCAACTGGTCGGCCTCGCCGGCGGTGAAGCCCGCGGCCACCATGGCGAGTTGCATCACCTGTTCCTGGAAGATGGGGATGCCGAGCGTGCGCTCGAGCACTGCCTTCACGGCGGGCGACGGGTAGGTGACCGGTTCCAGCCCGCGGCGGCGGCGCAGGTAGGGATGCACCATGCCGCCCTGGATCGGCCCCGGCCGCACGATCGCCACCTCGACCACGAGGTCGTAGTAGGTGGCGGGCTTCAACCGCGGCAGCATCGTCATCTGCGCCCGCGATTCCACCTGGAACACGCCCACCGAGTCGGCCTTCTGCAGCATGGCGTAGACGGCGGGGTCTTCGGCCGGAATGTCGTGCATCCGCAGCGGCGCGCCACGCCAGTCGCCGATGAGATCGAGGGCACGGCGGATGGCCGAGAGCATGCCCAGCGCCAGCACGTCCACCTTGAGCAGGCCGAGCGCGTCGAGGTCGTCCTTGTCCCACTGGATGATGGTGCGCTCCGGCATCGCGGCGTTCTCGACCGGCACCAGGCGGTCGATCGGGCCGCGCGACACCACGAAGCCGCCGACGTGCTGCGACAGGTGGCGCGGAAACCCGCGCAGTTCCTGGGTCACGCGCAGCAGTCGCTGCATGAGCCGCGAATCCGGATCGAAGCCGGCATCGCGCAGGCGCTCCGGCACGGCCTGGCCGCGATCCCAGAAGGCGAGGTTCTTCGAGATGCGATCGACCTGGGCGACATCGAGCCCGAGCGCCTTGCCGGCGTCGCGGAACGCGCTGCGGCTGCGATAGCAGATGACGGTGGCCGCGATCGCCGCGCGCTCGCGGCCGTAGCGCGCGTAGATGTACTGGATGACCTCCTCGCGCCGCTGGTGTTCGAAGTCGATGTCGATGTCGGGCGGCTCGTTGCGCTCCTTCGAGATGAAGCGCTCGAACAGCATCGACATCCGTGCCGGATCGACCTCGGTGATGCCGAGCGCGAAGCACACCGCCGAGTTGGCCGCCGAGCCGCGGCCCTGGCACAGGATGCCCTGGCGGCGGGCGAACGCGACGATGTCGTATACCGTGAGGAAGTAGGGCTCGTAGCCGAGTTCGGCGATGAGCGCGAGTTCGCGCTCGACCAGCTTGCCCACGGCAGGCGGCGGGGAGGCGGTGCTCCCGTCGTGATCCGCAGCCGCCTCCCAAGGCGCAGCGCCGCCGCAGAACCGCCAGCGCAATCCCGCCGTCGCCAGCTTGCGCAGCCAGGTCGACGGCGTCTCGCCCG
>JAYTTO010000518.1:0-2361 GCA_043744975.1 Betaproteobacteria bacterium
TCGATCAAGACCGGTGACGCGAGCATCACGATGAAGAAGGACGGAACGATCACCATCAAGGGCAAGGACATCACGATCGACGGCTCCGGCAAGATCAACCTCAAGGCCGGCGGTGATGTCGTGATGAAGGGATCGAAGGTGTTGCAGAACTGAGAGCGGCGCGCGAGCCGTTGCGCTTCGCGTCGCGCCAACGGAGTCGAAACGTGAACCCGAACGACCTGCCAGCCGACACGGCGAGTGCCGCCGAACTGCTCGAATTTTCCGGCGCGAATCTGCTGCTGCCGCTGCTGGCCGGCGCGGCGCGCGCGCCCGAAGCCGGCGTGCCGATCACCGGCATCGTCATCGGCGAACTGCTGGCGCTTGGCGACGACGGCGCCACGGCCTTCGTCTGCCACCCGGCCCAGGCCGGCACTGGCGCGGTCGCCGCGCGGACCGCGGTCGATCTTCATGCTTCGCACATCGGCGCAGCCGTGGTGCTGATGTTCGAGGAAGGCGATCCGGAGCGTCCGGTCGTGATGGGCGCGCTGCGCGGTAGGGCTGGCTGGCCCGCCGCGCCGGCGCCCGAAAACGTCGAGGTCGATGCAGATGGACGGCGACTCGTGGTCACGGCGCGCGATCAACTGGTACTGCGCTGCGGCCAGGCCAGCATCACGTTGACGAAGGCCGGCAAGGTTCTGATTGACGGCACCTACGTGTGCAGCCGCGCCAGTGGCGCCAACCGTGTCAAGGGCGCCTCGATCCAACTGAACTGAGCGTGTGGCCTGGCACGGGCGTCGGCCCGCGTCGAGGCCGCTCTGCTGCGGATCCGAACCATGCTGCAACTCGACAACCGAACGCCCTACGCCGCGGAGCGCACCATCGTGATGGACAAAGCGGGCGCGAAGAGCTGGGTCGTCGCGGTCAAGGCGACCTTCGATCTCGGCCAGAACGGCGTCACCGCGCTTGCCGACGCGCAGTTGCCCGTGCTCTACAGCCCCGAACATCTCGGCGATGCGGGGACGTCGAGCATTCGGTACGAAGCAGACCTGATTCCGAGCAAGCGCGCAACCGACGTGCTCGTGAACGGCCATGCTCACGCACCAGGAGGCCGGCCGACCTCCGCAGTCGACGTGAACCTACGTGTCGGGCACGTGAACAAACGGCTGCGGGTGTTTGGCGATCGCTACTGGGGCGTCGGGTTCCCAGGGCGCCTTCGAGCGAGTTCGCCGGTGCGCTTCGAGCGCATGCCAATCATCTTCGAGCGCGCCTTTGGCGGCTGGGACCAAACCGATCCGGATCCGGCACGACAGAAGCTCGAGCCGCGCAACCCGATCGGCAGCGGCTTCGCGATCGCCGAGCGGCATCTCGAGGGGCGGCCGCTGCCCAATGTTGAGCATCCTACGCAGCTCATCTCGTCGTGGAGCGACCGACCAGCGCCTGCCGGATTGGGCGCGATCGCGAGCTACTGGTCGCCGCGCCTGGAATGGGCTGGCACTTATGGCGACGCGTGGGCAAAGCACAAACTCCCGCTGCTGCCCGACGACTTCGACGATCGCTTCCACCAGTGCGCACTGCCCGATCAACAGGTCCAGGGATGCCTTCGCGGCGGCGAAGAAATCGCGCTCGACAACCTGAGCGAATTCGGTTCATTGCGCTTTGCGCTACCGAAGATCTACCTGGCCTTTTCGACTCGCTTCGGCAAAGAGAGGGTCGAGCATCGGGCGACACTTCAAACGGTTGTCATCGAGCCGGACGCTCGCCGACTCGTGATGGTGTGGCAGACCAGCCTGGCGTGCCATCACACGCTTGACCTCCTGGACAGGACGGTCGTCTACGAGAAGAGCTATGTCTAGGGGCCCTGCCGAGTTCCGCGCGGCCGGTGCGATCGCGATAGTCGGTATCGGCGCTCGCTGTGCGGTGGGCCTTCAGGCACGAACGGCGGCGGCCGCAGTGCGTGCAGGCGTGACGGGCTTCGGCGACCACCCTTACGCGATCGACAAGGCCGGTGATCCGATCGTGGTTGCGCGTGACCCGATCCTCGACGTAGCGTTGCAAGGGCCGGAGCGATTCGTCGCGCTGGCCCGGCCGGCACTGTTCGAGGCGCTGGCGCCGCTCGCGGAGCGCGGCATCGGGACAACGGCACTGCCCGTGATGATCGGGCTACCGGAGCCGCGGCCGGGGCTGCCGGAATGCGACGCGGCACTGGCGCAATTGGCCGCCGAGGTGACCCGTGCCGCGCTGGACGGGTCGCGTGTGACAACTCTGCCTCGGGGCAATGCCGCAGGCCTACTCGCGATGCGGCAGGCGCGTGAGCTGTTGCTGGCGGGGCAGGACCGTTTCTGCGTTGCTGGCGGCGTCGACTCCTACCTTAGCGTGGACACC
>JAYTTO010000519.1:0-12865 GCA_043744975.1 Betaproteobacteria bacterium
CACGAAGACCAGAGGCAGAGACTGGCGGCTCGCTTCAGTCATTGTCGAGCAACGCCGGGTTGATCATGCGATCGCCGGGAGCGGCCGCGGTCGCGCGGACAGCAACGAACTCCGGGTCGTCGAGCGGCCGTTGCACGGCGTCCTCGAGTGCCGACAACGCCTGCTGGGCTTCGAGCATCACGGCGAGCACGGAGCGCTCTGCGGCGAGCGCCTCGGTGCGGGCCTGGACGAGTTCGACGCGATCGACCTGGCCGCGCTCGAACTGGCGCTCGACCTGATGCACCCGGGATTCCACCTGCCGGCTCTGCGCCTGGGCCGCCACTTCAGCCTCGTGCGCGCGCTGGTAGCGGGCGACGGCACCGGCCGACTCGGCGATCACGTTTGCCTGCAGCGCGAGGAACGCCTTTTCCTCGACTTCGCGGCGGGCTTCGGCTTCACGTACCAGCGCGTCGGTGCGAGCCGACGGCGCGGCAAGCGCCAGGAACGCGATCGACCACAGGCCGTGGTCGAAGTCCCAGAAGTAGCCCGGGGCCAGCATCAGGTCGGGATAGCGGCGGGCAATCTCGAGCTTCACCGCGGCTTCGGCGGCCGCGTATTCATCGAGCTTGCGGTGCAGGTCGATGCGATTGCGCAGCGCGGCCCGACGGACCGTGTCGGCGGTCGGTGGATCGGCGGCCTGCGCGAGCGCATTGAAGTCGAGCGTCACCGCTTCGAGTGCCGCAAGGGGAACGCCAACCGCCTCGGCGACACCGGCGAGCGCCTGGTCGCGGCGGATGGCCGTGCGACGGATGACGACATCGGACTCGGCCAGGCGCAGCCGCTGCGCGGTGACATCGGTCGCCGCCGAGTAACCGGCGCGTTCGCGCTGCTCCAGCAGGGCGACCAGCACTCGGCGCTGCTCCTGTTCCGCCTCGAGCGCCTGCGACAGGCGCCGCGCCGCATACAGATCGACGAAATGCCGGCGCAGGCGGCTCCGCACCCGCCATGCCGCGACGCCCACGTCGGTGTTCGCCGCGGCTTCCAGGTGTTCGAGCTGCGCCGTGCGCGCAGCGCGCTTGCCGCCGATGTCGATCGGCAGACCGACCACGACGCCGAGACCCCAGGGCGTGTCGCCTTGGGGCGTCTTGGTGTTGTACTCCGGACGGGCGGTGAGGGTGACCGGTGGGCGGGTGCGCGAGGTGCGCGTCTCCGCCGCCGCGACCCGGGCGCGAGCCCGGGCCAGGTCGATGTCCGGATGGAAGTACACCGCCGCCGCCGTGAGTTGCGTGAGATTCCAGTGCCCGGGCGGCCACGGCTCGGCGGCAATGGCCTGCGCCTGAAGGTAGCGGCGCAGGCCATCGTCGGCCAGCGAGCGCTCGCCGTAGGCCTGCGCGCCAGCCTCCGGCTGCAGCGGCGCGGCGCGATAGGCGTGGGAGCCGCAACCGACAACGGCGACCAGCAGGAGCAGCGCGCAGCCGCGTACGACAGGGTGGATCACCTGATCGGTGCGCGTGCCAGGCGCGGACGCAGTCGTCGGCGCCCGCGCCGCCGGCCTTATGGCTTGGGCTTGTAGGCCGACTGGCGCGCGACCAGCACCCAGCGGCCGTCGCGGCGGGCCCAGACGTTGAGATAGCGCAGGTCGAGCTGCTTGAACTCGCCGTTCAAATCGACATCGACGCGGGTCGAGCCCATCGCCGTGGCGAAATCGCCGAAGGCATTGATGGTGACGCCATAGCGTTCAGCCTTCTTGAGCTTGATGTTGCCGGAGCGAATGGCGTCGACGTATTCCTTCTTCGGCACCACCTTGCCGCTCGGCTGGTGGTAGACGAATTCGGCGCCGAGCATGGCGTCGAAGGCGGCCACGTCGCCGGCGATCATGGCGGCATAGCGGGCGTCCTCGGCCTGGTTGACTTCATCCTCGACCGACGCGAAGGCAAGCGACGCGCCAAGGCTCAGCACGCACGCGACGGCAAGCCTGGACCACTGCTGGAATGTATTCATGTTTTTTCCCTGGGGTGAAATGACGGATCAATGGAGCTTCACGTGCGGCTCGGTCCGGCGCGAGATGAGCCTCGCGATGGTATCGAGAAACACCTTGCCGAACCCGTGCAGTGCGAGCTCATGCATCTTGTAGAGCGACATGTACATGATGCCGGCGATGTAGCCTTCGATCATGACGCTGCCGCGGGTGATGCCGCCCATCAGGCTGCCGACGGTGCTGTAGGCGCCGAGCGAAACCAGCGACCCGAAGTCGCGATAGTGCCATTCGGGCACCGGCACGCCGTCGAGGAGGCGCGGCAGCGCCTTGACCAGATGCGACGCCTGCTGGTGCGCCGACTGGGCGCGCGGCGGCACCCAGCCGTTCTTCTCCGGCCACGGGCAGGCCGCGCAATCGCCGAGCGCGTAGATGTGCTCGTCGCGGGTGGTCCGCAGATTGGTGCCGACCACCAGCTGGTTCATGCGGTTGGTCTCAAGGCCGCCAATGCCGGCCAGGAAGTCCGGCGCCTTGATGCCGGCCGCCCAGACGACCAGTTCGGCCGGCACCAGCCTGCCGCTCTGCGTCAGCACCCCCTCGGCGGTCACCGAGGTGACCCGGTCGCCGGTCAGCACCTCGACCCCGATCTTCCCGAGCAGCCCGAGCGTCGCATCGGACAGGCGTTCGGGCAGCGCCGGGAGGATCCGCGGCGCGGCCTCGATGATGGTGAGCTTCAGGTCGCGTTCGACGTCAATGCGGTCGAGCCCGAAAGCCACCAGTTCACGCGTCGTGTTGTGCAGCTCGGCCGATAGTTCGACGCCGGTGGCGCCAGCCCCGATGATTGCCACATGAAGCTGGCCGGGCCCGAGCGGCGCCTCCTGGGCGTTGGCCCGCAGGCAGGCATTGAGCAGGCGCGAACGGAAGCGCTCGGCCTGCTGCGGCGTATCGAGGGCAATGGCGAATTCGGCAGCGCCCGGCGTGCCGAAATCGTTGGTCTGGCTGCCCACCGCCATGACCAGGATGTCGTAGCCGATGGTGCGGGTGCCGAGGACATTGGCGCCGGTTTCGGCGTCGACGAGCGGCGCCAGCAGGACCGTGCGCGCCTCGCGGTCGAGGCCCACCATCGAGCCCAGTTGGAACTCGAAATGGTGCCAGCGGGCCTGCGCGAGGTAGTCGAGTTCGTGGTCGTTCTGGTCCATGCTGCCGGCGGCCACCTGGTGCAGCAGCGGCTTCCAGACATGGGTGCGGGACCGGTCGACGAGCGACACGCGGGCGCGCCCGCGCCGGCCGAGCTTGTCGCCGAGCCGGGTGGCAAGCTCCAGTCCCCCGGCCCCGCCGCCGACGATGACAATCCGGGGCCGGGCAGGCTTGATCGTTGCTGTGGTCATGTTCTCCTGAAGGCCGGCGCTTCGCGGCTACAATCGCGGCGTCGGCGAACTCACCGGAACGGACCGCGACCCATGGAAGGCCGGGTAGGAAAGTACCAGATCAAGGCGGAGTTGGGGCGTGGCCGTTCCAGCATCGTGTACCTCGCATTCGACGAGTTCCTCAATTCCGAGCTCGCCGTAAAGGTATACCTCCCCAACGACGTCCCCGAGCATGCTCTCGCGGCCAACGCGCAGTTCATCAGCGAACAGGCGCTGTCGGGCAAGCTGATCCACCCGCACATCGTCACCATCATCGACGCGTACGCCGAAGACGAACTGCGCTACGTCGCGATGGAGTATGTGTCCGGCGGCAACCTGCAGCCGTTCACCAAACCGGAGCACCTGCTGCCGGTGGCCGACGTCATCGAAATCGCGTTCAAGTGCTGCGGCGCGCTCGATTATGCCCACCGGCAGGGCGTGGTGCATCGCGACATCAAGCCGTCGAACATCCTCCGCAGCGGCAGGACCGACGTGAAGATCGCCGACTTCGGTGCGGCTTTCGTTGCCGACGTGATCAGCACCCAGGAGTTCCGCCTGTCGTCGCCGGCCTATACGCCGCCGGAACAGATCCTCGGCGAGGAACCCACGCACCACGGCGACATGTTCTCGCTCGGGGTGATGCTCTACGAACTGTTCACCGGCACCCGGCCGTTCCGCGGCGACAACGCGCAGGCGATCCTGGACAGCGTGGTCACGCTGCCGGCGGAAGCACCGTCGCTGCGCCGGCCGGACCTGCCGAAGCAGATCGACAACATCCTGCTGCGTATGCTCGAGAAGGCGCCCGCCAACCGGTATCCGACCTGGGCGGAAGCGGCGCTGGCCCTGGTCACCGCGGGACGCCTGAGCGTCTACGACCACGAGATCTCGGACAGCGAGAAGTTCATCGCGCTGCGCCGGTCGACCTTCCTGCGGTCGCTCGGCGAAGGCGAACTCTGGGAGGCCGTGCGCCACGGCGAGTGGCGGCGCCTGCCGGCGCAGCACGTGATCGTCAACGAAGGCGATCACGGCGACAGTCTGTTCGTGCTCGCACGCGGGTCCGCCAAGGTGCTGCTGAAGGGCAAGCTGCTCGACCTGCTGCGGGCCGGCGACGGGTTCGGCGACGTCGGGTTCGCGCTCGGGCCCGACGCGATGCGCAGCGCCACGGTCCAGACGACCACCGATGCGATCGTGGTCGAGTTCACCCGCGCCACCATCGAACGCCTGCCGGCGTCGTCCCAGCTCAAGCTCGCGCTGGCACTGCTACGCGTGATGGCGCAGCGCCTGACCTTCACCAGCGCCCGCCTCGTCAAGGAAGCTTCTTCGAGTTAGTACCGCCGTCGTGACGCCCCGCCATTGGGGGGTGCCGACCGAAGGAAGGCCGGGGGGGTCGTCCTACTGCGCGCCGGGCCGCCCCAAGCGCAGTGCCCCCCATTGGGGGGTGCCGACCGAAGGAAGGCCGGGGGGATCGTCCCTATATTTGGGGGTGGGCGCGCTCCAGCTTGGCGTGGAGCTTGTTCAGGGCGTTGATGTAGGCCTTCGCCGAGGCGACGACGATGTCGATGTCGGTGCCAGCCCCGTTGACGATTCGGCCCTCCTTCTGCAGCCTGACCGTGACCTCGCCCTGGGCATCGGTGCCGCTGGTGATGCTGTTGACGGAGAACAGTTGCAGTTCGGCGCCGCTCGCGGCGATCCTCTCGATCGCCTTGAAGGTGGCATCGACCGGACCGCTGCCCGGCGACTCGGCGCGCTTCTCGTCGCCCTGTTCGGCCATCACCACCCGTGCCGTCGGAATCTCGCCGGTCTCGGAATGAACCATCATCGACAGCAGCCGGTAGTGCTCGTTGTCGTGCGCGGCGGCTTCGTCGCTGATCAGCATCTGGAGATCCTCGTCGAAGATCTCCGACTTGCGGTCGGCCAGGGTTTTGAAGCGGGCGAAGGCCGCGTTGAGCGCCTCCTCGCTCTCGATGTGGATGTTGAGCTCGCCCAGGCGCTGCTTGAAGGCATTGCGACCGGAGAGCTTACCGAGCACGAGCTTGTTGGCGCTCCAGCCGACATCCTCGGCACGCATGATCTCGTAGGTCTCGCGGTTCTTGATCACGCCGTCCTGGTGAATGCCCGACTCGTGCGCGAAGGCGTTGGCACCGACGATGGCCTTGTTCGGCTGCACCGGGAACCCGGTGATGGCAGAGACCAGCTTCGAGGCCGGCACGATCTGCGTGGCATCGACGCGGGTATCGCAGGGGAAGAAGTCGCGCCGGGTGCGTACGGCCATCACCACTTCTTCCAGCGAAGCGTTGCCGGCCCGCTCGCCGAGTCCGTTGATCGTGCACTCGACCTGGCGGGCGCCGTTCATGACCGCGGCAAGCGAATTCGCGACCGCGAGGCCCAGGTCGTTGTGGCAATGCACCGACCAGACCACGCGGTCGGAATTGGGGATGCGTTCGCGCAGGGTGCGGATCAAGCCGCCGAACTGTTCCGGCACGGTGTAGCCGACCGTATCGGGGATGTTCACGGTGGTGGCCCCGGCCGCGATCACCGCTTCGAGCACGCGGCACAGGAAGTCGATCTCGGAGCGGCCGGCATCCTCGGGCGAGAATTCGACGTCGTCGCACAAGCTGCGCGCCAGTTTCACCGCCTTGACCGCCTGCTCGAGCACCTGGTCGGGCGTCATGCGCAGTTTCTTCTCCATGTGAATCGGCGAAGTCGCGAGAAACGTGTGGATGCGGCCCGCGTTCGCGTCCTTCAGCGCATCGCCGGCCCGGATGATGTCCTTCTCGTTGGCCCGCGCGAGTCCGCACACGATCGAGTCCTTGATGATGCCGGCAACCGCTTTCACGGCCTCGAAGTCACCGTTCGAGGCCGCCGGGAAACCGGCCTCGATCACGTCGACGTGCAGCAGCTCCAGTTGCCGCGCAATGCGGATCTTTTCCTCACGGCTCATGGACGCGCCCGGGCTCTGTTCGCCGTCGCGCAAGGTGGTGTCGAAGATGATGAGCGAGTCGGTCATGGTGCTCTCCTGATCGTTCGGCGCGCACAGCCGGATCGATCCGGAGACGCGGCAGCGCCGAATGCTGCAATATGACATCGGGCCCGGTCAGGGGTCCGGAACGGCTGTGCTGCGAGGGGGAGGGGGGTCAGTGCGCGCGAACGCGCAGCAGCGGCCGCGCCAGCAGAAGGCTGACGAAGGAAACAACGCCCGGAAGGCGCGAGACGGCGGCTGGTGACATGCCACGACTATAAGGGCTGTTCCGACGCGAGGCAACTACCAATTCAGACACTCAGGCCGCCGGCGGCGGCGGTGGCGGCGACCTGCGCCGCAGCAGTGTCCAGCCGTAATAGAGGTAGCCCGAAGCCCCGTAGATCGCCGCCAGCGTGAACAGCAATTCGGGCAGGTTGTCGGAGATGAAGAAGACCACGGCCACGCCGAGCGCGACCAGCACGACCGCCCAGAACGGGACGCTCTTGCGGACATTGATGTCCTTGCCGCTGTAGAACGGAATGTCGCTCACCATGGTGAAGGCGGCGAACACCGTGATCGCGGTCGCGATCAGGTGCATCTCGGAGCCCTTGATCTCGAAGGTCTCCATGGCCCAGACGAAGCCGGCCACGAGTGCGGCGGCCATCGGGCTCGGCAGGCCCTGAAAGAAGCGCTTGTCGACCACGGCGATGTTGGTGTTAAAGCGCGCCAGCCGCAGCGCGGCGCACGCGCAATAGGCGAAGGCGGCCGCCCAGCCGTACTTGCCCATACCACGCAACGACCATTCGTAGATCACCAGCGCGGGCGTCGCGCCGAACGCCACCATGTCGGAGAGCGAGTCGAATTCGGCGCCGAAGGCACTCTGGGTGCGGGTGAGGCGCGCGACCCGGCCATCGAGGCCGTCGAACACCATCGCGATGAACACCGCGGCGGCCGCGGATGCAAAGCGGCCGTTCATGGCCTGGACGATGGCGTAGAAGCCGGCGAACAGCGCCGCCGTGGTGATTGCGTTCGGCAACCAGTAGATGCCGGGCCGGAACCGGCCCCCGGGGATCCATCTGCCGCGAGGAGGTTTACGTTCCATCGTCGCGATCGTGCGGCGCTACCGGCCGGCGAGCTCGGCCAGCACCGTCGCACTGGCCGCCACCTTGTCGCCCACCTGTACCAGCGCGCGCGAGTCGGGGGGCAGATAGAGGTCGACCCGCGAACCGAAACGGATGAACCCGTAGCGCTGCCCGCGGGCTACGCGGTCGCCCGGCTTCACGTAGCAGAGGATGCGGCGCGCCACCAGGCCGGCCACCTGGACGCAGGTGACCGCAGCCCCGTTGGCCGCGACGATGTGCAACGCGTTGCGCTCGTTCTCGAGCGAGGCCTTGTCCAGCGCCGCGTTGAGGAAGCTGCCCGGGTGATACCACGCGTGCTGGATCTCGCCGTCGACCGGACTGCGGTTGGAGTGCACGTTGAAGACGTTCATGAACACGCTGATCTTGAGTGCGTCGCGGTCGAGGTAGGGATCACGGGCCTTGCCGACGACGACGATGCGGCCGTCGGCCGGCGACAACACGGCATTGACCCCTGCCGGAATCGGCCGCGCCGGATCGCGGAAGAACTGCAGGACGAACAGGGCCAGCAGCCAGAACGGCAGCGACCACCAGCCCCCGACCCAGGTGACCAGCGCAGCCACCACCAGGGACAACGCGAGGAACGGCCAGCCCTCGCGCGCAATGATGGGGTGCGGGTAGGCGCTCAATTGCGGCTGGTGTCGACCAGACGGTTCTTCTTGATCCAGGGCATCATGTCGCGCAGCTTGGAACCGACCACTTCGATCGGATGCTCGTTGCTGATGCGCCGCATGGCATTCAGCTTGGTAGCGCCGGTCTGGTTCTCGAGCAGGAATTCCTGCGCGTAACGGCCGGTCTGGATCTCCTTCAGGATGCGGCGCATCTCCGCTTTGCTCTCGTCGTTGATGATGCGCGGACCGCGGGTGATGTCGCCGTACTCGGCGTTGTTCGAGATCGAGTAGCGCATGTTGGCGATGCCGCCCTCGTAGATCAGGTCGACGATCAGCTTGAGTTCGTGCAGGCACTCGAAGTAAGCCATTTCGGGGGCATAACCGGCTTCGACCAGCACTTCGAAGCCCGCCTGGATCAGCGCCGTGGTGCCGCCGCACAGCACCACCTGCTCGCCGAACAGGTCGGTCTCGGTCTCCTCCTTGAACGTGGTCTCGATCACGCCGGCCTTGCCGCCGCCGATGGCCGCCGCGTACGAGAGCGCGTGGTCGCGCGCCTTCTTCGACGGGTTCTGCCAGACCGCGATCAGGCACGGCACGCCGCCGCCCTGAGCATAGGTGGAGCGTACGGTATGGCCCGGCGCTTTCGGCGCGATCATCACGACGTCGAGATCGGCGCGCGGATCGACCTGCCCGTAGTGGATGTTGAAGCCGTGCGCGAACGCCACGGTCGCGCCCTTCTTGATGCTCGGCTCGACCTCGTCGCGATAGACCTTGGCGATATGCTCGTCGGGCATCAGCAGCATCACGAAGTCGGCGCCCTTGACGGCCTCGCCGATCTCCTTGGGGGCGAGGCCGGCCTTCTTGACCTTGTCCCACGACGGACCGCCCTTGCGGACACCGACCGTGACCTTGATGCCCGAATCGTGCAGGTTGAGCGCGTGCGCATGGCCCTGCGAGCCGTAGCCGATCACCGCGACCTTCTTGCCCTTGATGAGCGAGAGATCCGCGTCCTTGTCGTAATAGACCTTCATCTGGGTTTCCCCTCCTCGGTAGTGTTGCGTCGGATGGCGCGATCTCGGGCGGGACCGTCCCGCCGGCCGCGACTGGTCAGACTCTCAGAATGCGGTCGCCCCGGCCGATGCCGGAAGCGCCGGTGCGCACCGTCTCGAGCACGACGCCGTCCTCGAGCGCTTCGAGAAACGCATCGAGCTTCTCGCCGGTGCCGGTGAGTTCGATCGTGTAGGTCTTGTCGGTCACGTCGATGATGCGGCCGCGGAAGATCTCGGCCATGCGCTTCATCTCGTCGCGGTCCTTGCCGGCAGCGCGGACCTTGACCAGCATCAGCTCGCGTTCGATGTGCTCGCCCTCGGACAGGTCGACCACCTTCACCACGTCGATCAGCTTGTTCAACTGCTTGGTGATCTGCTCGATCACATCGTCGGAGCCGGAGGTGACGATCGTCATGCGCGACAGCGTCGGATCCTCGGTGGCCGCAACGGTCAGCGACTCGATGTTGTAGCCACGCGCGGAGAACAGCCCCGCCACCCGCGACAGGGCGCCGGCTTCGTTTTCGAGCAACAGCGAAATGATGTGCTTCATGTTGGCATTCGAGGATTAGCGAAACGGGGAGGAAGCCGCGCGCGGCCGCCCCGGTCTGGCGCCTGTCAACCCATGAAACGAACCTGTTTCATGGGTTGACAGGCGCTAGACCAGGATCATCTCGGACAGGCCCTTGCCGCCGGGCACCATCGGGAAGACGTTCTCGGTCTGGTCGGTGATGAAGTCCATGAATACGAGCCGGTCGCGCAGCGCGAAAGCCTCACGCAGCGCCGGCTCGACGTCGGCGGGCTTCTCGATGCGCATGCCGACGTGGCCGTAGCTCTCGGCGAGCTTCACGAAATCGGGCAGCGCGTCCATATACGACTCGGCATAGCGGTTGCCGTGGAAGAACTCCTGCCACTGCCGCACCATGCCCATGTAGCGGTTGTTGAGGTTCACGATCTTGATCGGCAGGTGATACTGCTTGCAGGTCGACAGCTCCTGGATGCACATCTGGATCGACGCCTCGCCGGTGACGCAGGCCACGGTCGCG
Organism: Betaproteobacteria bacterium; assembly: GCA_043744975.1. Lineage (GTDB taxonomy): Bacteria > Pseudomonadota > Gammaproteobacteria > Burkholderiales. The sequence continues at coordinate 10,162 of JAYTTO010000519.1, forward strand.
TCCGGATGAGCGATACACGCGCCCATCGCATACGGCAGGCCGACACCCATGGTCCCGAGGCCGCCGGAGTTGAGCCAGCGCCGCGGCTTGTCGAACTTGTAGAACTGCGCGGCCCACATCTGGTGCTGACCCACATCCGAAGTGACGATGGCGTCGCCGCCGGTGATCTCATAGAGCTTCTCGACCACGGCCTGCGGCTTGATGATGCTGCTCGTCCGGTCGAACTTGAGACAGTCGCGCGCCTGCCACAACTCGATCTGCGTCCACCACGCCTTCACCGCCGCGGCGTCGGGCTGCTGGGTGGATGCGGCGATCTGGCGGCTCAGTTCTGCCAGCACCTCGCGCACATCGCCCACGATCGGCACGTCGACCTTGACCCGCTTCGAGATCGACGACGGATCGATGTCGATGTGGATGATGCGGCGCTCTTCCTGGAAGAAGTGCTTGGGGTTGCCGATCACGCGATCGTCGAAACGCGCCCCCACGGCGAGCAGCACGTCGCAGTGCTGCATGGCCATGTTGGCTTCGTAGGTTCCGTGCATGCCGAGCATGCCGAGGAACTGCGGATCGGTCGCCGGGAATCCGCCCAGGCCCATGAGCGTGTTGGTACAGGGAAACCCGAGCTGATGAACCAGGTGGGCGAGTTCCGCCGACGCTTCGCCGAGCACGACGCCGCCGCCGGTGTAGATCATCGGGCGCTTCGCTTCCAGCAGCAGGCCGATGGCCTTGCGGATCTGACCGCTGTGGCCCTTCACCACCGGGGTGTACGAGCGCAGCGTCACCGAGGCCGGGTAGACGAACTCACAACGGTCGCTGCTGACGTCCTTGGGGATGTCGACCAGCACCGGACCGGGACGGCCGGTGGTGGCGATGAAAAAGGCCTTCTTCATGGTCTCGGCCAGTTGCTTCACGTCCTTGACCAGGAAGTTGTGCTTGACGCAGGGCCGCGAGATGCCGATCGCGTCGACCTCCTGGAAGGCGTCCTGGCCAATGGCGTGGGTCGGCACCTGGCCGGTCACGATGACCATCGGGATCGAGTCCATGTAGGCCGTGGCGATCCCGGTGATGGCGTTGGTGACACCCGGGCCCGAGGTCACCAGGCACACGCCGGGCTTCTGCGTGCAACGGGCGTAGCCGTCGGCCGCATGCGCCGCCGCCTGTTCATGGCGGACCAGGATGTGCTTCACCCGGTCCTGCTTGAACAGCTCGTCATAGATGTGAAGCACGGCCCCGCCGGGGTAACCGAAGATGTACTCGACACCTTCCTCGGCGAGACAGCGCATCAGGATTTCGGCGCCGGTGAGTTCCATTTGCGGGTCGCCCCGGGCTCGCCGGGGGACCTGTTCTGTCAGGGGGACTGTGGAAGATACCGGCGCGGATTCCGCTGGTCAACCGACCGGCGTCCGCCCGCCCCCCGGGGCGCGTCAGCCGGGACGGATCATTGATGTGCCCGGACCCAGCCCAGCCATTCGGCGAACAGGCGCGGATCGAGGGCTGCGACGACCGAACGCTGCCATCGGTTGCCGGCCCAGAAATCGTCGGATTCGAGCCCGGCGAGATGGCCTTCCGCCGCCTCCAGGATCAGGCAGCCCGCAGCGTAGTCCCAGAGCTTCTGCCCGCCATGCAGGTACACATGGATGCGTCCGGCCGCGACATAGCACCATTCGAGGGTGCCGGCGCCGAAGCTGCGGTGGGAGGCGTACGGCGGACGCTCGACGAGCGCCCGGCCGAGCTTCGCCGGGACCCGCTTGAGGTCGATGTTGGCCATGCTGGCGGCCAGCTGCGGCACGTGGGCGTTGATCGGCAGCGCCTCGCCGTTCAGGAACGCGCCGCCGCCGCGGGAGGCGAAGAACATCTCGTCGGCCACCGGATCGTAGACGACGCCGAGCACGCTGCGCCCCTGGCGCATGAGGGCCACGGACACCGCGAAGTACGGTATGCCATTGACGAAATTGGAGGTACCGTCGATCGGGTCGACGCACCAGAGCCCGTCGGTGCCGGCGAGCCACTGCTCGGTCTGGTGTTCCGGGCTCATCTCCTCACCGACCACCGGCAGGTGGGCGATGGCCTGCAGCCGCGCGACCAAGGCGCCCTGGGCGGCGAGATCGGCTTCGGTGAACAGGCTGCCGTCGGCCTTGCACTGGCGCGCGACCTTGCGGTAGCGCGGCATCACTTCTTCGACGGCGACGGCTCGAACCGCGGCGCAGACGCGGGGCAGCAAGGCGGCGTCGAGCAGGCGGGGTGGGGACAGCAGGGCTTCCATCATCCGGGATGCCCCCGGGAGACATCCGGGAGGCGCCGCCGGGCGGCCTCATAACGGGCGACAAGTACCGGTAAACAAAGCGAAAACTTCATGCCAAAATGGTAGCATGAAAGCCCCTCTGGAAGCGCTCCGGAAGCCGCGTCCCGGCGCCCGTTTTCACCTGCCGCAGGCGCTGGCGATCGGCGCGGAACTCGCCCTGCCGCGGGCGGCCGCGCACCACGCCGTGCGGGTGCTGCGCCTCGACGTCGGCGATCTGCTCACGCTGTTCGACGGCCGCGGCGGCGAGTATCGCGCCGACATCGTCCGGATCAACCGCGGCGAGGTCGTCGTCCGGACCACCGCGTTCGATCCGGTCGAGCGCGAATCGCCGGTCGCCACCTGTCTGGTACAGGGCATCTCCAGCGGCGACCGCATGGACTACACCGTGCGCAAGGCGGTCGA
>JAYTTO010000520.1:0-4416 GCA_043744975.1 Betaproteobacteria bacterium
GTGGAGTTGATCTCCGCGACCCCGGGAATCGATCGCAGATACGGCCGGACCACCCAGTCCTGCAGGATGCGCCGCTGCATCAGCTCGTCCCGTGTCAACTCGCGGTTGCCGTCGCGCGGCGATTCCAGGGTGTATTGGTAGACCTCGCCGAGTGCCGACGAGACCGGACCCAGCAGAGGGGCGACGCCCTCGGGCATGCGATCGCGGACCTCGATCAGACGCTCCATCACTAACTGTCGGGCGAAGTAGATGTTGGTCTTTTCGGCAAACACCAGCGTGATCAGCGATAGGCCGGGTTTGTTGAGCGATCGCATCTCTTCCAGGCCGGGCAGACCTGTCATCGCGATCTCGAGCGGCACCGTGACGCCGCGTTCGACCTCCTCGGGCGAGCGGCCGAGAGCGGCGGTCGCGATCTGCACCTGAACATTGGTGACGTCGGGAAAGGCGTCCACCGACAGCTTGCGCGACGCGTCGATCCCCACACACAACAGAATCAGCGCGATCACCACAACGATCAGGCGCTGCCGCAAGGCGGTGGCGATGACGGCTTCTACCACCTTGGCAAGGCCTCCCCGGGATCTGTCACATGACCGGATGCGCTGCCGCCGGCAGCGCCAAGCGCAAGCCGACACAGAGCATACGTCACTCGCCCGCACCGGGTTCGGGCATCTAACCGGGAGCGCCGGACACCCAGGCCCGCCAGGCTGCTAGCGGATCACCACGCCCCAGGGCGCTTCGCCCACGGCGATGTCCTTGAGCTTGCGATAGCCGATTGTGTCGACCACCGACACGGTGCCGTCGCGACCATTGGCCACGTAGAGCTTGGTGCCGTCGGGCGTGATCGCCATGTTCCACGGCCGCTTGCCGACCGGGATGGTGGCGATCACGGTGTTGGTCGCGGTCTCGATCACCGACACCGTGGCGTCCTTGCCGTTGGAGATGTAGACGCGCTTGCCGTCGGGGGCGACGGTCACGCCGTTGGAGAAGCTGCCGGCCTTGATCTCGGCGATCACCTTCTGCTGCGTAACATCGATCGCGAACACCTTGCTGTCGAACTCGCAGGCAACATAGGCGACGCTGCTGTCGGGCAGGAAGCCGATGCCGCGCGGACGTTTCGCCACCTTGACCGCAGCGACCTGCTTGCGCTGCGCGAGATCGACGATGTCGACCTGGTCGGCTTCCTCGGCGCTCACGAAGAGCCACTTGCCGTCGGGACTGAACTCCGCATGTTCCGGATTCTGGCCCTGGGTCTTGACGCTGTAGATCACCTTGCCGGTCGCGGTGTCGATGACCGCTGCACTGTTGGTCATTTCCACAGCGACCGCCACCGACTTGCCGTCGGCAGAGATGCCGACGCCCTCGGGCGAGTCGCCAAGCTCGATCTTGCCGGTGACGGCGCGGTTGGCGATGTCGATGACCAGCAGGCCGGTCGACTCGCTCACGTACAGGGTGCTGCCGTCGGCCGAGACCGCCTGGCCGCGGGGTTTGCCGCCGGACTTGATCGTGCCGACCACCTGGTCGACGGCGGTGTCGATGATCGAGATCGTTCCGGACTTCTCGTTCGCCACGTAGGCGAACGGAGCGGCGCTCGCGCTCGCGGCGGCGATGCAGAGCACAAGGGCGGCGAACTGGGTGCGGGGCATGGATGCAGAATCCGGTTGGGGTTGGCTCGATGCGGGCTGACGCCGATTGGCACCCGATATCGATGTTACCAAAGTATGACATGGGCCAAACGGCCAGAATTCCCCGCCGGTGCACCTTGTCGACAATCGGAAAGTCTTTCCTTGTCGCTCCCGGGGGCCTTGGGTATAAACGGCGGTTGACTTCGATCCTGGGCAGCATTGGGCAACGGGGAGGCTGCACGCCAATGACCACTACCTTGAATCCGGGGCGCGCCGCCGCCGGCCCCGCGCCGGACCCGGCGACGCCGCGCGAAGCCTGGGCCGACCTCGGGCTCATCGGGGCGGTCACGGCGGGCACCTTCCTGCTCGGCAGCGCCTTCGAGTTGTCGGAGGCGTTCGCGCGCGTGTTTCATCATTTCGAGGCCTACCAGATCGACGAGTTGCCGGTGACGCTCGCCGCGATGCTGCTCGGCCTGACCTGGTACTCCTGGCGGCGGCACCGGCACGCCGGCCGCGAACTGGCGTTGCGCCTCGCTGCGCAAGAACAACTGGAGCGCTCGCTCGCCGAGAACCGGTTGCTGGTCCAGCGCAACATCCAGGTCCAGGAGGACGAGCGCCGCAACATTGCCCGCGAACTGCACGACGAGATGGGGCAATGGCTCAATGCGCTCAAGCTCGATGCGGTGTCGATCCGCGAGCTCGCCGCAGGCAACGAACCGATTCGTGCCGCGGCCCAATCGGTGATCGACGTGACCGACCACGTGTACGACGTGGTGCGCCAGCTCATGCGCCGCCTGCGCCCGGTGGCGCTCGACGAGCTGGGCCTCGCCGCGGCGCTCCAGTTTCTGGTCGACCAGTGGAAGACGCGCCAGACCGGCACCACCTGCCGTTTCGAGGCGCAAGGTGAACTCGATGATCTTGGCGAAGCGGTCAACATCACGGTCTATCGCTTCGTCCAGGAATGCCTGACCAACATCACCAAGCATGCGGGCGCGCGCGAGGTCACCATCGCCCTGTGCCGGGAGCCCGGCATGGCAAGGGTGCAGGTGTCGGTGCAGGACGATGGCCGCGGCGTCGCGGCAGCACCGGCGCAGCCGGGGATGGGTCTCGCCGGTCTGCGGGAGCGCATCGACGTGCTCGGTGGCGAGTTCCGGGTCGAAGCCCGGGCGCCTGCCGGCACGCGCGTCAGTGCGAGCCTGCCGGCATGAGCGCGGCCCGCCCGCCTACGACCGTGCTGCTGGTCGACGACCACTTCGTCGTGCGTGAAGGCTACCGGCGGCTGCTCGAACGCACTGCCGACATCGTCGTCGTGGCCGAGGCCGCCACCGGCGAGGAGGCATATCGCAGCTTCATCGAGCACGCACCGGACGTGACCATCATGGACATCAACCTGCCCGGCATCGGCGGTATCGAGGCGGCCCGGCGCATCCTGGTGCGCGAGCCGCAGGCGCGGGTGCTCATGTTCAGCATGCACGAGGATGGCGTATTCCCGTCGCGCGCGCTGCAGACCGGCGCGCGCGGCTATGTCACCAAGTCGAGCGCGCCGGAGGTGCTGGTGGAGGCGGTGCGGCTGGTTGCCGCCGGCAAGCTCTACATCAGCCACGACATGGCGCAGGAGCTCGCGACGCAGATGCTGCCGGGACACCAGAACCCGGTGCAGGCGTTGTCGCCGCGCGAGTTCGAGGTGTTCCGCCTGCTGGTGGCCGGCCATGCGGTGAGCGAGATCGCGAAGATCCTGTCGCTGTCGTACAAGACAGTGGCCAATCACCAGTCAAGCATCCGCCAGAAGCTCGACGTAACCAACACGGCCCAGGTGGTGCGTATGGCCTTGACGCACGGGTTGCTGTCGGCCGATGCGGCAGAAACGGCGGAAGATCTTCGCGCTGGTTCGCCAGCCGCCCCGCCGGCGGGATGAGCGGCGCGGGTTTTGCTCCATGCTGCGCAGGCATAGCCCTGAATCCGTGACCTCCGCCTACCTGTCCCAGCGCATTCGGCCTTTTCGCGGCCCGACTATCTCTCGCCAGAAACTCCATCGATGCGCGCGTGCTTTTTCTCACCGATTCGCGTGCGTTTCTCGCCTGAACGTGCGCTGGCGCTCGATCTTGGCGCGTTCATAGCGCGACGCGCCCCAGGGGCGATAGTCGGAATCCGTGGTTCGGATCAGCCTGGTGTGGCGGTGTGGCGGTGTGGCGGTGTGGCGAACAACTCTCCTGCGTGAACCGCGATCCCATCGGTTTGCGCATCACAGGCCTGGCGCAGTGTCGGGCTCGACACCGCGGTCAGGTCATATTGCCGTTGAATAACACGCCGTCGGCTCGTGTCGATATTGTCGCAACGCTATGCACGCTTGACTATCGCATTTCACCCCCACGGTGAGCTATTTACGAGGTGATGTCACGGATCCAGGTTCCTGTATGGCGTTCTCTTCGGCAACAGCCGCTTTTCCTTCGACGGCCGACAGGCACATTTTTATGGTTTTTGACGGCAGGTCAAATCTGTAACCCCTTGGAATCCTGTACCCAAACGTGCTGCGCTCCGGGCATGCTTCCTGAATTGCGTTCTCTTCGGCAACAGCCGCTTTTCCTTCGGCAGCCGACTGGCACATTTTTATGGTTTTTGACCGCAGGTCAAGTCTGTAACCCTTTTGAATCCTGTACTCAAACGCGCTCCGCTCCGGGCAAGCTTCCTGTATCGCGTTCTCTTCGGCAACAATCGTTCCAACCTTACCTCCAACCGTAGCTGTCGAACCCGACGGATCGCTTGCTTTCACCATGTTTTCTTCTTTAGGCTTGCT
>JAYTTO010000521.1:0-2143 GCA_043744975.1 Betaproteobacteria bacterium
CGGGCCTGCGCAGCCGGGCAGGATGCGTTACCCTCGGACTGTCGCCCTCGCCCTGGCCGCACTCCTCAACCCCGTGATCACCGACCCGCGTTTCCCCAACCTGAAGATCCTCGATCACCCCCTGATCGCGCACAAGCTCTCGCACATGCGGGACAAGACCACGTCGACCCGAACCTTCCGCGAACTGCTGCGCGAGATCACGCTGCTGATGGGCTACGAGGTCACGCGCAATGTGCCGCTCACCACCAAGCGCATCGAGACACCGCTGTGTTCGATGGATGCGCCGATCATCGCCGGCCGCAAGCTCGCCATCGTGCCGGTGCTGCGTGCGGGTATCGGCATGGCCGACGGCCTGATGGACCTGATCCCCTCGGCCCGCGTCGGGCACATCGGGCTCTACCGCAACGCGGAGCACCGGCCGGTCGAGTATCTGGTCCGCCTGCCCGAGGTGGGAGGACGAACATTCATCGTGGTCGACCCGATGATCGGCACCGGCTATTCCGCCGCGCACGCGGTGGGGGTGCTGAAGAGCCGCGGGGTCGTGTCGCGCGATATCGTGTTTCTCGCGCTGGTCGCCTCACCTGAAGGCGTCACTGTGTTCCAGGAGCATCACCCGGATGTCGTCATGTACGTGGCCGCACTCGACGATCATCTCGACGAGAATGCTTACATTGTTCCTGGCTTGGGCGACGCGGGGGATCGGGTGTTCGGGACGAAGAACTGATCTGCCCGCCGGTCAATTCGTCCGGCACAGATCGAGTTTGACCCACGACACCTGGACGGGGAGCTTGTGTCGTTTTGCAAGACATGCCCCTTTAAGCGCAGCGATCGGGGACAGCGGACGCCGGCTTCCTGTCAGGGGTTCGGGACAGCGTCCAGGCGCAGCGGCCGGTGCTCCTCCCGCTGGTATATCTCGAACGCCGCGGCGTTCTTGCCCATGTTCTTCACGCGGTACATCAGCGCGTCGGCCGCACGGATGGCGGCGTCCGCTTCGGGCGGCGACTCGGGGAATATCACGCAACCGATGCTGCAGGTCACCGCGTCGGAATCCCCGGCGAAGGCCTGCTGCAGGCCCTGCCTGACCTTCGCGATCAGCCGTTCGGCGCCGGCGAGGTCGGCACCCACGATCAGCAGCGCGAACTCATCGCCGCCGAGGCGCGCCACGATGTCGGTGCGCCGGATCGACGCGGCCAGCGTGTTCGCGATCAGCCTCAGCACCCGATCGCCCTCCTCGTGTCCGCTGCGGTCGTTGACGCACTTGAAGTCGTCGAGGTCGATGTAGGCGAGCGTGATCGGCTTGCCCTGGCGCGACGCCAGATCGAGGCGGTCCTGCAACTGCTCCAGGAAGGCGCGGCGGTTGTAGATGCCGGTGAGCGGATCCGACCGGGCGAGATCCTGTTCGACCTCGACGTGCTTGTGCAGGCTGTCGAGCAGATAGGCGACGGCGAGCATGAATCCGAGGTGCAGCAACCCATTCCAGCCCATGAGCCAGGGATGGCTGTCGTGCCGCCCGGCGCCGACATCGGCAGCAAGTGCCGAGAGCATGGAGACCAGCGCGATGGCGACGCCGCTGCCACGGTCGGCGTACCAGGTCGCGATGCCGACCGGGACCAGATAGAAGACGGAGAGCGAGATCTCGTAGCCCACGAGATAGTCCGGGACACCGACGATCAGGACGCCGAGAAGGGCGACCATGACGACCCCGGCACGAGACAACCATCGCATCGCCCGGTTCACCGGACCGAATACTCGTTCGACGTTCACGTTGCTCCCGTTGGACGCAAGCGAGTGGACTTGAACGCACTCATGGGGGTTGCAATACACGGGGGGTTGCAATACACCGACACCCGTTGCATGCGTCGTTGTCCGGCGACACTCGAGATCAAAACCACGCAAAAGAACGACCGCGCGATAGCCGGGACGGCCACGCAAGCCCGGAGTATCCCAGCATCAGCGCCGTGGTGTCAGCAAACGGCGCCCGGAATTTGCCGGCGACGTGCCGGCCTTACTTCCCACGGTGTGCGCATTGCGGCGCCAATACCCGCCGGGCCGGCCACCATGAACGCATCGGTGCCCGGCTCGGGAACCGCCGTCGTGAGCACCACGTTGTCCAGACCCATGCCGGCATGCCGGGTCGCCAGTT
>JAYTTO010000522.1:0-12395 GCA_043744975.1 Betaproteobacteria bacterium
CGTCAGCATGTGAAGCGTGCGTCGGCGGGCGGCAGAAACACGATCTCGATATCCCCCGGTTTCAGGCCCGCCTTGTCGATCAGCTCGAGGAACAGGAAGTCAACGTTCGAGCCTTTGTTCAGCGCGACCCTGCGTCCTTTGAGATCGGCGACCGACTTCGCCGGCGAGTCCTTGCGCACGACGATTGCCTCGGCCGTCGGCGACGGCGGCTCGTTGGCGATGTAGACAAAGTCGGCGCCAGCGGCCTGCGCGAAGATCGGCGGCGCTTCGCCGACGTTGCCGAAGTCGATGCTGCCGACGTTCAGTGCCTCGAGCATCTGCGGCCCGCCTGGAAACTCGATCCAGCGCACCGCGACACCTTGCGCCGCAAGGCGCTTGTCGAGATCGCCGCGCGTCTTCATCAAGGTCAAGGTGCTGTATTTCTGAAAGCCGATGCGCAACTCCGAAGCACCGCCAGCCGTTTGGGCTTGGGCGAGGGAGCCGGCCATACCGAGCGAGGCCACCAGAGCGAGGGCAACAACAAGGCGTCGCCGCAGGGTCTCAGCCGGCCAACAGATCTTCGCGTTCATTGAATGATCTCGCTGGTGTTCGGAGTGTTCAGAAATACGGCATCCGAAAACCGGCGTGCCCGGTCGGGCGGTTGCAACTCTTTGACGTGAACGCCGAGCGGGTCGAGCGCGCGGATGATCGCGATCACTTCGGCGCCGGGCAGCGGCAGCGTGCCCAGGTCGTCAGCGACGACGAGCGGAAATCCGGTGCTCTCGGCCACCTGATCGAGCGTGGTGTCGGGATAGAGCGCACACAGCCGCAGATGCCCGCTCGCATCGAAGTCGAACAGGCCGAGTTCGGTGACCAGCCATTGCGGCCCCTTGCCGCGATGGCCGAGTTGCGTGCGCGTGCGCCCGTCAACACCATGGTGGCCGAGGCTGGTGACGAAGTCGCACTGCTCGACGATCCGATAGCGACGCTTGCCGTTGCGGTCGGGCATGCTGCGATGCGCCGTCGTCCACAGCGTGATGCGCTCGACATCGCACGAGAGGTTGCAGCCGCCGCCGCCGCCGGGCAGCTTGGTGTCGAGTGAATCGCGGCCCAGGCGCGTGACGTTCGCGTTGCCGAAGCGATCGATCTGAAGCCCGGAAAGGAACATGCGCCCGATGCGGCCGCTCGCGCCGAGGTCGAACAGTTCCTCGATGTCGAGAGAGCCTTCTGCGCCGCGGTCGAGTACCCAGTCGTTCGTGGTCGGCGTCAGGAAGGGTGGGCGCGGGTTGAGGCCGTAGGTAGCGCCCGCGACCAGTACCATGTCGGGCGCATGGGTGCGCTTGGCGACATGCATCGCGAGCTGCACGAGCGGCGAGCCGAAGCCGTGGAAGGCGAGGGTTTTGTCCTCGAGGGTGCGGGCGAGCGTGTAGATCATCGCCTCGCCCAGGGTGCAGTGCAGGGCCATCACGCCACCTCCGCGTAGAGCTGCTGCCACGCCTCGGTGCCTTCGTTCCAGCTGGCCAGCCGCGCCTGCGTCGTCGCGCCGCCGATGCGTGCGAGATAGGCCGCTTGGTCTGCGCAGTCGAGCACATAGGGCACCAGGTACTGCGTGCGAAAGGCGTCGGCGCCCGCCTTCGCCGCTTCGTAGTAACGCGCTGTGTGCGGCCGGTCGTAGGCGTAGAACGGATAGCAGGCGGTCGGGTGCGCTCCCATCGCGACTTCGGTGATCGCGGCGACGTAGAAGTACGGCACGTTGGCGCCGCCGAGTTTCTGCAGCTCGTCGTTCGTGACGATGCGCTCGACCGTCGCGATGACCTTCTTCGATGCGCGCGCCGACAGGATGTCCGCCACCGGCGGTCCTTCGATACGCAGGTTGCCGTGCGCGTCGCCGTATTGCGCGTGGATCAACGCCACGTCGGGTTGCAACGCCGGCACGAGCAACAGCTCGTCGCCGGTGAACGGGCAGGTCATCGGCAGGTATTCCGGGTGCATCGCTTCGAAGCTGGTGCCTCGCATCGATCGCACCGGCAGGAACGGCACGCCATACGCAGCCGCGCGCAACTGCTGCACCACGGTGTAGCAGCAGCTGTCGGCCACCTCAATCGCACCCGATTCGCAAGCACGCCGGTAGTTCGGTGCCATGCCGAAATCCTGCTCGAATCCGACGTAGCTCTCGGCCGTGTGGGCCACTGCCCCGGCACCGCACAGCAGGTCAATGTCGATGCCGTGCGCCGACCCGACCACCTTCAGCCCCTTGCGGCCGGCTCGGATCAGTGCCCGAATGGCTGCCATCGGCTCGCGCGACGACAACCCACCGCCCACCGCGAGCCAGTCACCGTCTTTCACATGCGAGACCAGCTCGTCGAGCCCGACGCGCTTGTCGCTGGCAGGATAGATGCCGCTCATATCGCCGTCATGCCCCCGTCGACCGCGAAGATCGAGCCGACGCAAAAGCTCGCCGCGTCCGACAGCAGGAAGGCGACCGCCTCGGCGATGTCCCCGGGCGTGCCGAACCGGCCGATCGGATATTTCAGCAGGCGCTTGTTCATCGCCTCTTCGCTGGTGTCGCTGCCGAGCAGCGAGCGGCCCATCGCGGTCTCGGCCACCGTTCCCGGGCAGACGCAGTTCACGCGGATGCCGTGCTTGGCGTATTCGGCGCCCATCTGCCGCGTCAGGTTGACTATGGCACCTTTGGCGGCGCAGTACGCCGCCATCGTCGGGATGCCGACCAGGCCGGCGACCGAGCCGACATTGACGATCGCACCGCGCTTGGCCGCGATCATCTCCGGCAGCATGGCCCGCGAAGCGAGGAAGGTGCCAGTCACGTTGACGGCCCAGATCTTCTGCCAGCTCTCTGGCGTGGTGTCGTGGACGCTGCCGAAGCCTGCGATGCCGGCGTTGTTGAACAGGCCATCGAGCGGGCCGAGCACCTCTCGCGCCGCGCTGACGGCGCGACCGACGCTCGCCGCATCAGTGACGTCGCAGGCGGTGCCGAATGTCGTCGCACCCTCCGCCGCAAGTGCCTTTGCCGAAGCCATGGCGACCGCGCCGTCGAGGTCGAGCAGGGCCACGGCTGCCCCTTCGCGTACGAGCAGGCGCGCAGTGGCCAAGCCGATCCCTGCCCCACCCCCCGTGATGACGACTTTGCGTCCTGACAATCTGCCTGACATGTCTGTCTCCTTTGGTGTTGAACAAGAAAAGACTCGCGCCTCAAATCGACGAGTAGCCCCCGTCGACAACGAGCGCCGATCCGTTCATGTACCTTGCGTCGGCGCTGGCGAGGAACCACACGGCCGAAGCGACGTCGTCCACGCTGCCGACATCGCCCTGCGGGATGCGTGCAACGACCTGGGCGCGAAGCTCCGGTTGCTCGAGCCGCCAGTGCGTCATCGGCGTGTCGATCATCCCGGGGCACACCGCGTTGCAGCGGATACCTGCTGCGGCGTAGTCGACCGCAATCGACCGCGTGAGCATCACGGCTGCGCCCTTGGAGATCGTGTACGCGGCGCGGCCGGGGAACGCCACCAGGCCCGCGACGGAGGCGATGTTGACGATCACGCCTGAACCTTGTTCGAGCATCGCGGGGAGCGCCGCACGGCACATCAGGAACATGCCGCGGCCGTTCACACCCCAGACGCGATCGAAGTCCTCGACCGAGGTCTCGTGCAACTTCAGCGCCTGCGGCCCGCCGACGATGCCCGCGTTGTTCACGACCACGTCAAGGCGGCCGCAGCGGCTCAACGCTTGCGAGACGGCGGCTGGCGCGTCGGCGGCACTGGAAACGTCGGCACGTATCAGCGTGACGCGCTCACCGGCATCGGCCCAACACTCACGGTGTGTCGCTTGCAACGCCGCCAGGTCGAGGTCGACCGCCGCGACGCGGTCTCCCCCGGCGAGAAATCGGCTTGCGATCGCCCGCCCGATCCCCGACGCCGCGCCCGTCACCAGCACGCTTCGGTTCATCGCTGCCCCCTTGACGCGTCACGGTGGCCGTGCGCGCTCATCGGGCATCCTCGGTGCTGCGCACTGCGGTATTCGCCCTTGGATTGGCCAGGCGTTCTCATAGGTCTTTGAGCTTGCGGTGGCCCGCCCGCAGCCGCGCCAGCTGAATGAAGTGGGTCGGGTTGAGAAACAGCTCGTCCATGTCGCCGAGCTGGTCGATCGTCAGGCCCTGCTTCATCAGCTGATACAGGTACTGGAACGAGTCCTTGGCGCCATAGCCAACGTGGTGGGCGCCGACGACGCGGCGTGTTTCCTCATCGATGACGAGCTTCTGGAAGCCCGACATCTTCGGCTCAAGAAAGGCGTACAGCATCGTGCGATCACTCGCCGGCAGCGCCACATTGAGCCCGTCGGGCGTGTCGGGCGGCATCTTGATCGTGATGATGTTCTTGTACTTGGCGCGCGCGTCTTCCTCGCTCAGCCCCATCCAGCTCACCTCGTAGTGGGTGTGCATGAAATCGGGCCAATCTTGCGGACGGTAGGAGATGCGCTCGCCCATGACGGCACGCGCCGCATAGGTGCCGCTCTTGCGCGCCTTGAACATCTCCATCGGTCCGCCGATCAGGTCGCCGATCGCATAGACGCCGGGTACCGAGGTCTGCAGCCGGTCATTGACGATGACCTCGTTCTTGGCGCCGATCTCGACGCCGAGCACCTTCGCGGCCATCTCGGAGTTCGGAATTTCGCCGAGCCCGTGAAACACGAAGTCGGTCTCGATGCGCTGCAAGCCCTGCGGTGTGCGAACGATGGCGGCGCACACACGGCCTTCTGCATCGGACTCGAGGCGCTCGACTTCCGAGCCCTCCCAGACCTCCATGCCCTGGTCCTTCATGCGGTCGATCGTGTAGCCGCGGGTCTCGTCGTCAGAGATGAGCTTGAGCAGCTGGTTACGCACCACCAGGATCGTGCGCCGGCCGGTCGCGTTGAAGAAGCAACCGTACTCGACCGCCGTCTTGGATCCACCAATGACCACCACCGTGCCGCCGGGCTCGTAGTCCAGCGTCTCGACGAGATTGACGTAGTCGTACACGCCCTTCAGTTCGGCGCCGGGGCAAGGCAGCGGCTGCGGGCGCGCGCCGAGGCCGAGCACCAGGTTCTTGGCGCGAAAGCGCCGCCCGGCCACCTCGACGGTGTGCGCGTCGATGATGGTGCCCTCGGCGTTCAGCACGTATTCGAGGTCGAGCTGCTCCTTGCTCTGGAAGTTCATGATCGCGTGCGGGCCGACCCGGCCCTTTCGGAACACATCGACCACGTCCTTGATCGACGTTTGCACGCCCGTCAGATCCTGGAACCACAGCCTGCCGGAGAACGTGCGCTCGAGCATCAGTTGCGCCGCGCACTCGGAAAACAAATGGTGCGGCACGCAGGCGTTGTGCGGGCACGAGCCGCCGAGGAACGGCCACTTCTCGATGATCAACTGGCGCCCGCCCATCGCACGCAGGTAGGCCGAGCCGAAACGCCCACCGGCCCCGCCGCCGAGGAAGATCGCGTCGTACTCGCGGTCGTCGTTCTCGTTGACGTTAAACAACGCCCCTTGCGCGGGCCCTTCGAGCAACTCGTCGATGCGATGCGTCCACTCGCTGATGGTCAGGTGTTCGTCACGTATGTTCATGCCTTGTCCATCGGCCCTCAATCACTGATCAGCACCGCCACGGTCGTTCCGACCGCAACGGTGCTGCCTGCGGCACAGCAGATTTCCTGCATCCGGCCGGCCACGAAAGACTCGACGTCGACTGACGCCTTGTCGGTCTCGACGCAATACAACAGATCACCCTTCGCGATCACGTCGCCAACCTGCTTGTGCCAGGTCGTGACCGTGCCTTCTTCCATCGTCTCGCCCAGGCGCGGCAGCTTGATGCGGTAGATCATCAATCAGAGCGTCTTGCGCACCTGCCGCGTCGCTTCGCCCATCGCGCGCAGCTTGGCGTAGGCCACAGTCCGGCTGAAGTAGCCCAGGCCGCAGTCCGGCGCCACGAGCAGCCGATCCGCCGGCACGACCTTCAGCGCGTTCCTGATCCGGCTCGCGATCAGCTCTGGCGTTTCGACCATCGTGTTCTTCGCATCGACGACACCGACCCCGAGCACCTTGGTCTTCGGGAACTCCTTGAAGGCGTCGAGTTCGACGAAGCCCATGTTGGCCATCTCGATGTGGATCACGTCGGCCTTGGACCGGTGGAACAGCGGCATCATCTCCTTGGCCTTGCCGTCGAACACGTCGCGCTGGCCGTCGACGCTGCCGTAGCAGATGTGCCAGAACTTGATTGCATTGACGCCGTCGAACATCGTGTCCTGCACCTCCATCTGCCAGTCGTCTTGCGTGTAGGGCGCAAGCACGTCGATCAGTTGCACCGCTTCCAGGCCCATCGACACGAGGTACTTGAGCTCCTTGTTCATCGCCACGGCGAGTGCGTGGGCCAGCTTCTGCGGCGAGCCGTAGTGGCGGTCGTCGCAGATGATGCTCTGCTGTGCCGGGCCGAGGAACGCCACCTTGAAGGGCTTCTTCGTCGCGTTGCGCATCGCATAGACGACGGGCTCGAAGATCGGGCGCTCCCAGGTCACCGGGCCGTTGACGATCGCCTTGTAGAACGGCGCGTACTTCGCACCGTCGCCCGGCGGCCCGTACGGCGTGAAGCCGCCCAGGTTCTCGGGGATGAAGTGAAAGATCGGCTCGAGCTGGAAGCCCGGCGCCTCCCATTCGTAGTACTGCGCACCGTCGGTCAGGATGTCGAGCCCAGCCTCTTCCTGTTCGCGGGCGCAGAGCTTGCACGCGTCCTCGTAGGTGACGCGCAGGTTGTGGCTGCGATAGACGGGCTCCTTGAGCGACCCGAGCACCCGCCCCTGCAACCAGTGAGGTCGCGGAAACGCAGAGACGGCTGACATCGGAAGCAGAACCTCTTGACCTCGGATCTCCATGGCGATTACCCCTGAGCTTGGCTCGTTGATGATGAACCACGGCCGCCGCGCCAAAGCGCGAGAGCGGCCGCAACGACACGTGCAGGCGAGACAGCGACTTCCGCCTCGAACTGCGACGCGACCGGCAGGGGGATGCTCGCGCCGCTGACCCGGACGACGGGCGCGAGGAGATCCCCAAAGGCTTCTTCGGCCAGGATGGCCGCAATCGATGCGCCCCAGCCGAGCTGGCCGGGGTTTTCTTCGACGATGACGACTCTGCCCGTCTTGCGCGCCGAGCGCAGCACACACGCTGCGTCCAGCGGCACCAGGCACCTCAGGTCCAGCACCTCGGCGTCCACACCGGCGGCAGCCAGCTCGGCCGCCGCCTTGGCGCAGATGCCGACCGTGATCGACAGGCCGATGAGCGTCACGTCGCGGCCTTCGCGCAGCGTGCGAGCCTGGCCGAGCGGGATCAGGCATTCGCCGCTCGGCGCCTCTTCCTTGCTGGCGTACAAGGCCTTGTGCTCGAACACCAGCACCGGGTCGTTGTCGCGGATGGCTGCCGCAAGCAGGCCGAACATCTCGACCGGCGACGCTGGCGACACGATCTTCAGGCCCGGCACGCACATCGCCCAGTTCTCGCACGACTGGCCGTGCTGGGCGCCGAACCCCAGGCCGCCGGCGCCGTTGGCGCTGCGCAGCACGAGCGGCAAGCTGACCTGCCCGCCCGTCATGTAGCGCGTCTTGGCGATCTGGTTGACCACCTGATCCCAGCAGGTGGCGTAGAAGTCGGAGAACATGATCTCGGCCACCGGCCGCAGCCCGGCCATCGCGGCGCCCATCGCGGCGCCGACGATTGCCTGCTCGGAGATCGGCGTGTCCCAGACGCGATCCGCGCCGAACCGCTCGCGCAGGCCGACGGTCGTCTTGAAGACTCCGCCGGGGCAGACGTCTTCGCCGAGCAAGACGACGCGCTCGTCGCGCGCCATTTCCTGCGCCAGCGCGGCGGCGACGGCGTTGCGAAACGTCAGTTCCGCCATGCGAAGCCTCCGTCGCTCCAGACGTCGCGCCAGGCTTCAGACGGCTGCGGCGGCTCGGCGCCGAGCGCCCGGTCGGTGAGCGCTTCGACGCGGGCTTGCGCCGCGCTGTCGATTTCTGCCAACGCCGGCTCGGAGGCGCCCTGTTCCAGGAGCGCGGCGCGCTCAAGGACCAGCGGGTCACGCAGCTTCCAGCGCGCGACTTCGTCGGCCGGGCGGTAGGCCGCGGGGTCGAGGGCCGAGTGCCCTTTGAGGCGATAGGTGTCGGCTTCGATCAGGCTCGGGCCGTCGCCGCGCCGCGCCCGATCGACCGCCTCGGCGGTTGCGCAGCGCACGGCAGCGACGTCGTTGCCGTCGATGGCGATCGGGCGCATCCCGTAAGCCGTCGCCCGATCGGCCGCCGGGCGGGCGACGGGGATCATCGACGCGATCGGCGTGTACTCCATGTACTGGTTGTTCTCGCAGACGAAGACCACCGGCAGCTTCCACACCGCGGCCAGGTTGAGCGCCTCGTGGAACGCACCGATATTCACCGTTCCGTCGCCGAAGAAACACAGCGTGACCTGCCCGGTCTTCTTGATCCGGCTCGCCCAGGCCAGCCCGCAGGCGACCGGCAGGTGGGCGCCGACGATCGCGTAGGAGCCGTAGTAGCCGTCCTTCACGCTCGTGATGTGCATCGAGCCGCCCTTGGCGCCGCAGATCGCGCCCTCGCGGCCGAGCAACTCGCGCATCACGCCTTCGCCGGACGCGCCGCGCGCCAGCGCGTGCGCATGGCCGCGGTAGGTGCCGATCGAATAGTCGTCGGCGTGCAGCACCGACGCCGCGCCCACGGCGATCGCTTCCTGGCCGAGCCCCAGATGCACCGGCCCGTGCACCTGGCCCTGGCGGTACAGCGCATCCACCTTCTCGAGGAAGCGGCGGATGTAGACCATCTGCTCGTAGAGCGCGCTGGAGGCAGTCATCGAACGGGCACCGGACAGTTCAGAAGCAACACAGGCAGCCGTAACGATGAGGCTGTTCGCCGTCCGACGCCTTGTCCCAGGGATGCGCAACTTCAGGCGCGTCGGCCTGCTGCACCGCGGCGTCACCGCCGCATTGCGAGCAGTACCAGACCAGGGGTGGCCGCGTACCGGCCAGCACCAAGCTGCGGTACTCGTGACCGCAGTCCAGGCAGGCGAGTGAAAGAACCGGCATCGCAAATCCTCAGAGCGAGTTGTGCGGGCGGCTGCGGCCAGAGGGCCTGCCGCCGCCGCTCCACACTTCAGGCCGCCTTCTTGCCGGCGGCCGCGAGTTCGTTGCGGACCAGTTCCGTGCCGGCGACCATCGCGTGCAGCTTGTCTTTGGCGATATATCGCTGCAGCAGGATGAGCCCGCAGTCGGTGGTCACGCCCAGGCGCTCGGCCGGCACGTACTCCAGCAGTTTGCGAATGCGACCAGCCACTTCTTCCGCTGTCTCGGTGATCGTGCTTTTCACGTCGATCACACCGGCCCAGAAGTCGACGTTGGCTGGCAGTGGGTACTTCTTCATCACCTCGAGCCCGGACAGGTCGTCCGACCGGCGACCGCAGCTCTCCAGATTGAGTACGCTGATTTTCGCTTCGTAGGCCTTCGGGATGATCGTCGCGGTCGCCGCCGGCTGAACGCCTTTGCGCTTGGTCAGGTCGAAAATCTCGCCCGCCTTGGCCGTCTCGTCGGGCATGTAGGCCGGTGTACCGCCCCAGTTGCCCCAACACACATGGACGATGATCTTCGCCTTGTTGATGCCTTCGACGGCCCGATTGAAGGCTTCGATCGCGTAGTCTTCGAAGAAGTACGGCCAAGTGAATTCGTCGAGCTGGATGAAGTCGGCCCCAATGGCCTCGACCTCTTTCAGATCCTCATTGATGGCTGCGGCCATCGCCATCGCACGTTCGTGGCTCGACTTGTAGTGAAGGTCGTTGGTGCACTGCGCCAGCACCTGCACGCCGGTGTACTGCACCTTGATCGGCTTCTTGGTCGCGCGGCGCAGTGCTTTGGCCTGCTCGAGCATGATCGCGCCGTGCCGCTTCAAGGGCTGGGACAACGTGCCAGCATGCAGGCGGCTGTAGATCGGAAAGCCGAGGTGACCGCCTTTCAGGTCGTAGCCGAGCCGCTTCATGTAGTAGTACACGGCCTGGTCGGCGTAGTTGTCGCCATGCAGCCGGGCGTCTGAAATGATGTCGAGGCCGGCGGCTTCCTGGTCGGCGACCACCGCAGCCATCGCATCGTCGAGCGCCTCTTGCCACATCGAGTCCGGGGGCTGCTGATCGCCCGAGAAGGCCCTGGCAAACGTCGCGTCCCACCAACGCGGGTTGGGATAGTTACCCACCATGCTGGTCGGGATCGTGACTTCATTGTTGCCGATCTTCATCGCCTGTCTCCTCTCGTTGGCGCATTGCAACCTGAACAGGCCATGGCTGCGCGGTTGACCATAGTTATCCAACAAAGACCAAACGTTTTGTACTAGTCATGGGCTTCAAGTTGATCTAACCTATCCAATGTATACCGTACATTGCCACTGTGTCCTATCGCAAACCCGAGTGCTGCCGTTGCCTGCACGGGTCGCTTCAAGACACCGCGTCGCAATAGAATCGGCATCATTCAGGATCGAAAGCGAGGTGCTTCTCGTGGCGCGAACAGCAAGTGGAACGGAACACGTGGTGGCGGCCCAGGCGTTGCTGCGCAACGCAAAGACCGCAGACCAGTTGCGGCTGGCGCAGGCGGTGCTGTTGCCACTCGAACTGGGCCTGAGCATCGAGCAGACGGCGCGGGCGATTGGTCGCTCCGCGGGATCGACCTGCAGCATGCGAACTCACTTTGGAAGTTTGAACGAGCGCCCGATCGACGCACGCCGCAACAAGCACGATTTGCGCAACCATGCCCATGCCGATCTCGACGTCGAGAGGAAAATCCTCGACGACGTGCTGGCCCAGGCCTCGGTGCGCCGAGGCGCGGTCGTGTCGCAGCTCAAGCCGGCGATCGAAGCCAGGCTTGGCAAGGTCATCGCGCTGTCCAGCGTATACCGCATGTTGGCGCGGCATGGCTGGCGCCGCAGCGCATCAAACATTCGCAACGATTCCAACGGCGTGGGCACGCGCGGCGAGTGGAAGAAAACAGCGGGTCCGGTGCGGACAAAGCCGTGACGAAGATTGCCGCAGCGCGAGCACCGAAGGCACGCCCAGGCACAGCGCATGGGCTCTGAATTGATTCCGTTTCTATTCAAAAAGTCGTTGTTATTGCTGCATTGCGGCAAGTTTGCAGAGGGCAAAAAAGTATGGTGACGAGTCAGTTGCTCACGATCGAAGAGGCCGCCCATTTCCTGAACGTGAGCAAGACCTCGCTGCGTCGGTGGACCAAGCTGGGCACATTACCTTGTGTGCGGGTCGGCGTTCGACGCGAGCGTCGCTTCGAGCAGAGTGATCTCGCGCGTTTGCTGAACGCCGATGCGCCATCCCCGTCAGTCAAACAAGCGCCGATGGCCCGGGCGGCCGTAGAGCCGATCGGCGTCCTCGATGAGGCCGCCTCGCGGGGTGTGCCCCGGCACGTCTGCCTCCACCACCTTGACCGCAACGAGTCGTGGCGCCTGTTCCAGCCTTACGTCACCAATCACCTCGGACGCGGCGCGCCAATGCTCTACATCCACGAGGAAGGCGCACGCGCCGACGTCGTCAGACTTCTGCGGGGTGAAGGCTTCGACACCGATGATCTGATCGCGCGAGGGCTGGTGCGCCTGATGACGCCGTCCGAGGCCTATCTGCGCACCGGCAGCTTCTCTGCTGCGCGGATGATCGATTTCATCGAGTCGGCAATCCTTGACCTGCGTGCGCTTGGCCACAGCGTGATCCTGATCTCGGGCGAGATGACCTGGTACCTCAGCGGGGCCGACGGCGTCGAACAGATGATCCCGTACGAGGCGGCACTCAACGATCTCCTCCTGCGTTATCCGGACGTGACGATCGTTTGCCACTACGACATGACGCGCCTGCCCGGCAGCGTCAACCTGGGTGCGATCTGCGCGCATACGCATGTGCAGTTGCCCGATCGCATCGTCACCGGGTTCTACCGCAACTGAGCGCAAGGGGCCACGCGCCTGACATGCCAAGGAAACTTTGGCGAGATCATGCAAGGCTGTGCCGAATTTGAAGTGGGTAGCCGGGCATGAGGGTTGCTCGCTTCGAAGCCCAGCTTGCCTGCGATCAGGCAGGTTCATCGGTGGGCGAGGGCACCTCGACAAAGCCCGCCTCACCGTCCATGCGCCGGTACACGCCATCGAGAACCAGGCAGTGCAGGTGAACGTTCAGGTTGGCGGCCGACCCGAAGCGCCGGATCAGCGTGACCGCACCGCTGTCGGCCTGATCGGCCTTGCGCCCGGCCTGATCGAGCAGGAAGCGCGTGATGGCGCGGTGCACGGCCTGCAGCACCGGCGTCACCCGCTTGGGCTGCGCGGCCAGCAGTAGCTGAGCCCGG
>JAYTTO010000523.1:0-3056 GCA_043744975.1 Betaproteobacteria bacterium
GGCGCTTTGCCGCGTCACCCAGGCCGTAGACGAGGAATTCGTCGCGCAGGGTCAACAGGCACGAGGGTTCCAGGCCGACGACCGGGATGCCGCGGTCAACGTAGGGCATCAGGGCTTCGAGGGTGCGGCGGGCTTCTGCCTTCGCCTGCTCGACCATGCCGGTTGCGAGGAAGGTTCTGCCGCAGCACAGGGGGCGTGTGCCGTCGGTGGCGCGCGCGCTCGTGACGGTGTAGCCTGCGGCGACGAGCACGCGATGCGCGGCCTTCAGGTTCTCGGGTTCGAAGGAGTTGTTGAAGGTGTCGGCCCAGAGCACGACCTCGCCCGCGGGGGAGGCTTGCGAATTAAAGGAATTAAAGGGGTCTGACCCCAAATGTTTTGACCCCGATTGTTTTAGGAAGGGCCTGGTCCAGGCGGGCAGGGTGCGCCGACGGCTGAAGCCGACAATCTTTTCCGACAGCCAGGCGCCGCCGGGCAGCGTGTCGCGTAGGTTCATGAACCAGGGGAATCTCGATGCCATGGGCGCGTAGTGCGGTAGCCAGGCGATCAGCTTGTCTTTCAGGCGCAGGCCGTGCGTCTTGTTGTAGTGGTGGAGATGTTCAATCTTCATCTTTGCCATGTCGACGCCGGTCGGGCAGTCGCGCTTGCAGCCCTTGCACGAGACGCAGAGTTCGAGGGCGTCGTGGACTTCCTGCGAGGCCAGGGCCGCACTGGCGGCGACGCCTTCGAGCTGGCCGGAGAGCGCCAGGCGCAGGGTATTGGCGCGCCCGCGCGTGAGGTGCTGTTCGTCGCGGGTGACGCGGTACGACGGGCACATTGTGCCGGCGTCGAACTTGCGGCAGTGGCCGTTGTTGTTGCACATCTCGACCGCAGGCGCGAAGCCACCCCACGCCGACCAGTCGAGTGCCGTTTCGATGGGCTGCGCCTGGTAGCCGGGCTTGTAGCGGAACAGACTGCGGTCATCCATGCGCGTCGGCCGCACGATCTTGCCGGGATTCATCAGGCCCTTCGGGTCCAGCAGCGCTTTGACTTCCGCCAGCGCCCCGGTCAGGCGCGGGCCGATCATCGGTTCGATCCACTCGGAGCGCACCAGGCCATCGCCATGCTCGCCGGAATACGCGCCCTTGAATTCCCTGACCATCGCACAGGCTTCTTCTGCAATCGCGCGCATTTTCTCGGCGCCGTCGCGGCGCATGTCGAGTATCGGACGCACGTGCAGCGTGCCAACGGATGCATGCGCGTACCAGGTACCGCGCGTGCCGTGCTTCTCGAAGACTTTCGTGAGCCGCTCGGTATATTCGGCGAGGTGTTCCAGCGGCACCGCGCAATCCTCGATGAAGGAGACCGGTTTGCCGTCGCCTTTCATCGACATCATGATGTTGAGCCCGGCCTTGCGCACCTCCCAGATGTCCTTTTGCAGCGCGGGCTCGATGATCTGCACTACGCTGCCCGGAAGTCCGAGATCGCCCATCAGCTCGGCTAGCCGCGCGAGCCGGGCAACCAGTGCGGCTTTCTCTTCGCCGGCGAATTCCACCAGCAGGATGGCTTCGGGCGCGCCGTGCAGGAATTTGTCGACGATCGGGCGAAACGTGGCATTGCCGCGTGCAAGATCGATCATGGTCCGATCCACGAGTTCCACCGCGTCCGCATCCAGCGTGACGATGTGCCGCGTCAGGTCCATCGCCTGATAGAACGTCGGGAAATGCACGACGCCCAATACCTTGTGTGCCGGGATCGGTGAGAGCTTCAGCGTGATGCGCTTGGAGAATGCCAGGGTGCCTTCCGAGCCGACCAGCAAATGCGCAAGATTGTGGGCCAGCGGCTGCGCATCGCTGCCCGGCCGGATCATGTCGAGGTTGTAACCCTGCACCCGGCGCAAGACGTTGGGCCAGCGCGCTTCGATCTCGGTGGCCTCGCGACGCACGATGGCGTGAATCTTTTCCACCAGTACGCGATAGCCGGCCGGTGCGCCGCCCAGCTCGCTGCTGGCGCCGAAATGGAATTCATCGCCGCCGGTGAGCCATGCATCCACGCCCAGCACGTTGTGCACCATGTTGCCGTAGCGGATCGAGCGCGAGCCGCAGGAATTGTTGCCGGCCATGCCGCCGATGGTGGCCTGTGCCGAAGTCGAAACGTCGACCGGAAACCAGAGATTGTGCGCTCGCAGGCGGGCGTTCAGATCATCGAGCACCAGGCCGGGTTGCACCGTGGCTTCACGCTGGTCTGCGTCGATGCGGATGACTTCGTGGAGGTATTTCGAACAATCGATGACCAGCGCGGCGCCGACGGTCTGTCCGCACTGCGACGTGCCCGCGCCGCGTGGCAGGATGGGCACGCCTTCCTCCGCGGCAATCTGCAGCGCAACACGGGCGGCATCTTCGGTGCGTGGGATGACCACACCGACCGGGTCGATCTGGTAGATGGACGCGTCGGTGGAATAACGACCTCGCGAAAACGCATCGAACAGCACGTCGCCTTCAAAGTTCGCTCGCAGCCGCTGTTCGAGCGGGTTGCGAGCGCCCGGGGGCGGGTGAAACCGGATGGGTGTTGCGGGAGCGTTCACGCCGAAGCTGCAATCCTTGGGAGACGATGCTGCAGATGATACCCGAGGCTCTCCCGGACGCGCTTGTTACGGCCGGGGATTTTCAGTAGGCTCAACATTCTTTGCCCGGCACACACCCATGACTTTCCGCAGCGGACGCCATTTCCTGCAGATTCCCGGCCCGACCAACGTGCCCGACCGTGTGCTGCGCGCCATGGACCGGCCCACGATCGACCATCGCGGTCCGGAATTCGCGCAACTCGGTCGCGAAGTGCTGGAAGGCATCAAGCTGGTTTTCCGGACCAGCAGCCCGGTCATCATCTATCCGGCTTCCGGCACGGGTGCCTGGGAAGCCGCACTGGTCAACACGCTTTCTGCCGGCGATCGCGTTCTGATGTCGGACACCGGTCAGTTCGCCACGCTGTGGCAGAAACTGGCGACACGTCTCGGGCTCACGATCGATTTCATCCCGGGCGACTGGCGCCATGGCGCCGATGCGGAGGCGATCGAGCGCAAG
>JAYTTO010000524.1:0-3461 GCA_043744975.1 Betaproteobacteria bacterium
CCGACCTGCTCGCACGGGTAGATTGCACCGTTCGACATCAGCAGGATCTTGTCCTTGGGCCGCAGGATACCGTCGACCACGCGCACCAGCATCACCACCCCGACGTAGTTGTCGAACCAGGAATCGATGATCAGGGCCTTGAGCGGCCCATCGGGATTGCCGCGCGGCGGCGGGATCCGGACGATCAGACTCTCAATGATGTCCTGCACGCCCTCGCCGGTCTTGGCGCTGGCGCGCACGGCGTCGGTGGCGTCGATGCCGATGATGTCTTCGATCTCCTCGATCACCCGCTCCGGTTCGGCCGACGGCAGGTCGATCTTGTTCAGCACCGGCACCACTTCGACGCCCTGTTCGATGGCGGTGTAGCAGTTGGCGACCGTCTGCGCCTCAACCCCTTGCGAGGCGTCGACAACCAGGAGAGCGCCCTCGCAGGCCGCCAGCGAGCGCGAGACTTCGTAGGAGAAGTCGACGTGCCCAGGAGTGTCGATCAGGTTGAGCTGGAACAGCCGGCCGTCGCGGGCCCGGTAGTGCAGGGCTGCCGTCTGCGCCTTGATGGTGATGCCGCGCTCCCGCTCCAGGTCCATCGAATCGAGGACCTGTTCTTCCATCTCACGGTCCGACAAGCCGCCGCACAGCTGGATGATGCGGTCGGCCAGGGTCGATTTGCCGTGGTCTATGTGGGCAATGATGGAGAAGTTGCGGATTTGCTGCATAAGAAAAAGGGGCACTGACGTGCCCCTTTGTAGGTGAGCGATGACGAGAGGATGATTCTAGCCGATTGCCGCGCCGCAGCGTGTGCCGTGTGCGCCCGCCGGCACCGGCACCCGCCAGCGGGGATCGCGGCGATCAGTTGCCGTTGAGCCGCAAGGGGATGTAGAGCGACGAATCGCCCCGCCGAATGAGCAGCGCAACGGAGCGGGACTTGTCGAACCCGCTGACGATCTGGTTGAGCTGCTCCAGGCTCTTGATGTCCTGGTTGTTGATGGCGAGCAGCACGTCGCCCTTGCGGATGCCGGCCTTGGCGGCGTTGCCCTGGGCATCCTCGACCAGCAGCCCGCCGGCCATGCCGAGCTCCTTCTTCTGCTCCGCAGTGAGCTCCGACAGTGTCATGCCGAGCCGGGCGACCGGGTCGCCGGCCTTCGCTGGCTTGCGCGACTGCTTTTCGGCGCGCCTGTCTTCCGGCAGTTCGCCGACGGCGATGGTCAGATCCTTCATCGTCCCCTTGCGCCAGACCTGCGCAGGCACCTTGGAACCCGGCCGGGTGCCGGCGACGATACGCGGCAGGTCGATCGAGCTGTTGACCGCCTTGCCGTCGAACTTGAGGATGATGTCGCTCGCTTCGACGCCCGATTTGTCGGCCGGACCGCCCTTCTCGACCGAATTGACCAGGGCCCCCTGGGGTTTGGGCAGTCCGAACGACTCGGCGAGTTCCTTGGTGACCTCCTGGATGACCACGCCGATCCGGCCACGCGTGACCTTGCCGGTGGTGCGGAGCTGGTTCGACACGTCCATGGCCACGTCGATCGGGATCGAGAACGACAGCCCCATGAACCCGCCGGTGCGGCTGTAGATCTGAGAATTGATGCCGACGACCTCGCCCTTCATGTTGAACAGCGGGCCGCCGGAATTGCCCGGATTGATTGCGACGTCGGTCTGGATGAACGGCGTGAAGTTCTCCTGCGGCAGTGAGCGCCCCTTGGCGCTGACGATGCCGGCGGTGACGGTGCTGTCGAAGCCGAACGGGGAGCCGATCGCGAGCACCCATTCTCCGACCTTGAGGCGGTTGGCATCGCCGATCGTCACCTTGGGGAGGTTGGTCGCCTCGATCTTGATCAGCGCAACATCGGAACGCTTGTCGCTGCCGATGACCTTGGCCGAGAACTCGCGCTTGTCGGTCAGGCGGACCGTCACTTCGTCGCCGGCCTCGACCACGTGCGCGTTGGTGAGAATGTAGCCATCCGCGCTGATGATGAACCCCGAGCCGAGCGATCTAGCCTCCTGCTCTCGGGGCTGGGGCCCGCCCGGGCCGTACTTGCGGAAGAAATCGAAGAACGGATCGTCCTCCGGAGCGCCTGGTCCCGGCGCCTGCCCCTGCGGGCCCTGGGGCACAGGCCGCGTCGAGGTGGTGCTGATGTTGACGACCGTGGCGGCCTGCTGCTCCACCAGTTCGGTGAAATCCGGAAGTTCTGCCGCCTGGACGCCGGCGGCGAATGCGACCAATGCGAAGCAAGACGCGATGGCTCTGAAGGTCATGGTGGATGGTGTCCCTGGCTTCGATCTCACGAATGACGCCGGATCCGGGCGTCGTCGGTACTGCGAGCTATTTTAATTTCTGGACGGTGCTGTTGGCGATCAGTTGCACCGTCGTGGCGGGCGTTTCGCCCAGAGCAGTGATGCGTTGATCTCCCAACGTCCGCGTAAAGATGTTGATCACGCCTTGCTGCGACGGGCCCTCGGTGGCCTTGCCGCGCGTGCCGACCGGTTCGATGAACACCGACACGGCGGCCAGGCCGTCGGACAGCACGATATGAACCAGTGCTCCCGCCGGGTCGCCCTCCCGGGAGCGCCGCATCGCCATGACCTTGCGAAACCCTGCAGGCGGCGCCTTGACCATCCAGCCGACGTCGGCGTCGGAGGAGTCGTCGCTCCGGAAACGGATGATGTTCCAGTCGAGAGCGCCTGGCGGGATCGAGGGCTTGACCAGTTCCCGATTGAGCGGCGTATTGATCGCCAGCACCGTGAACATGAACTGCTCCATCATCTGATGGCGATCATTGGTCATCTGCGCCTTCACCAGCAGCCCGCTGGCAGACTCGGCCCAGAACTTGTGGCCATAGCGGAGGCCGTCCCTGGGCTCGAGCTTGAAAACCTGGGTGTCGTACCCCGCCACCCGATCGTCGGCGATCCTGACAACGGTGTAGTACTCGGTGATGGCGCTCAGTTGCTCAGGCGGGAGGGCGGGAAAAGCCCGTCGCGCGCTGCGGCTTTCGATGCGGATCTGCTTGAGGTCGGGGAGGTAGGTCGACAACTCGTCGTTCACGCGCACCACCTCGCAGCGCCGGCCGTCCTGGGTGGCTAGTTTCTCCCATTCGCCATGGCCGTCCGTCATGTGTACGAGCTTCGAGGTCTCGGAAAATTCGCCATGCTGATAGACGAACGTGCCGGCGTAGTTGAGCTGCCGGGCGGCGTTGGCAACACGCTGCAGCCAGACCAGCGCTTCGGCCTGCGGCACCGGTTCCTCGGCTCGGGCAACGGCCGCGGCCGCGAGCATGGTTGCTCCCGCGAGCAGCCACATCCCCCGTGGCGATCGCATCATCGGGCCAAGTCGCTGCCGCTCGCCCTTACCGTCCGGATCATCGGCGCCACGCTCCCAGGCATGGCCGATGTGGGCGAATACCGCTGATGGGCATTCATGTAGTCGGCAACCACCGCGTCGGGCATCGAAGGTCGATCAGGGACGA
>JAYTTO010000525.1:0-5030 GCA_043744975.1 Betaproteobacteria bacterium
CTGAGCTGCGCCTGGTCACCCTGGCCGGACTTCGTGATCCGCATTGAAATTCGCAGCGGCTGATTGACGACGCCGTCGGAATCGACGAATGCCTCGCCCACATACGTGCCGTCGGGAATGCTCGCTATCCTTGCGCGCATCTGCGACGCCGCGCGCACCTTCAACTCCTGAACCGCTTCCTGCACCGTTGCCGAGCCATATCGCTCGAGCAGCGCGCTCAGGCGCTTGTCGCCGGTGGCGAGCGCCGCCGCCTGCGCCTTGATGTCGCCGATGCGCTGATCGGCGATGCGAATGTTCGACAGGATGATCGAGAGGATTTCGTCATCGAGCACACCCCGCTTGTAGAGCTTGACCGGCGGCAGGCGCAGCCCTTCCTGCTCGACCTCGGTGGCACTCGCCGAAAACCCGCCCGGCACCATGCCGCCGGTGTCGGGCCAGTGGCCGGTGTTGGCGAGCCACGCGAACACCGTGCCCTTGTAGAAGAAGGGCTTCACGAACTTGACGTCCATGAGGTGCGTGCCGCCCAGGTAGGGGTCGTTGACGATGAAGATATCGCCCGGCACCAGGCTGCGGGCGCGTTCGATCACGGCCTGGGTCGAGAACTGCATGGTGCCCACGAACACGGGCAGCCCCAGCTCCCCCTGCGCGATGAGGGCGCCTGTGTCACGATGGTAGATGCCGTCCGAGCGGTCGAGCGCCTCGGCGATCACGGGGCTGAAGGCGGCCCGGACGAAGGCCAGGTCCATCTCGTTGCAGACCTGCTGCAGACCGTTCTGGATGACGGCCAGGCTGATCGGATCCATGCGGTATGCGCCAAAAGTTGGTACCCGAAGTGTAGCCTCCGCGCAAGCGCCGCCATGCATTTCGTTGACGGCAAGATGCCGGTAGAGTTACGCACCGCTGTCGGAGACCGGGAGACCAATGAAACCCACGAACGCCCTCGACGGGCTTTGGGCCGTAGCCTTGCTGCCGCTGCTCCCCGTCGCACCCATCGTCGCCAGCCTGATCGCCGGCGACTCGTCCTACGTCCGTCGCTATGGGAGCACGCTCAAACGTGCCGCCCGCCACTTGGTCGCCCAGTACCGGTCGCGGGCCTTTTCGCGCTGGGTGTTCTACCAGGCGCCGGCGCCGGGCCAAACCGAGGACATGGTCGGCGCCTGCACCCACTGCGGCAACTGCTGCCTCGACCGCTCGTGCGTGTTCCTCGACTGGAGCGAGGAGGGGCATTCGCGCTGCGGCATCTACGGGCGCTGGTTCTGGCGCCTGCTCGCGTGCGGCCGCTATCCCAAGAGTTCGATGGACATCGAGCTCTACGCCTGCCCGAGTTTCGCCGCTGTCCCGAAGTCGAGCGGCGAGCGTTCGCGCACCATCCCGATCGTGCCGGTCGACTCGCAACGACCATCTATCGCAAAAACCACGCACTGAGGTAACGCCGCTGTCACGTTGCCTCCCTATTCTCCGGGCGCACGGCGCAGGCCGCTGCGTGCCCGGAGACCGTATTGAAGCCAGATGACCTGACGCTGCTGGACCGCATCGACCAGAAGGTCTTCGATGTCATCTACTCCCGCTCCCTGGTCTACAACACGTGCTGGGAAGATCCCGCGGTCGACCGGCAGGCTCTCGACATCGGCCCCGATGACACGGTGCTGGTCATCACCAGCGCCGGTTGCAACGCCCTCGACTACGCGCTCTGCGGTCCGCGCCGCGTCTATGCCGTCGATGCCAATCCGCGGCAGACAGCGCTGCTCGAACTCAAGCTTGCCGGCATCCGGCGTCTCGACTTCGACGACTTCTTCCAGGTGTTCGGTCGCGGCCGGCACCTGAAGTTCGACCAGATCTATCGCGATGCGCTGCGCGCCGATCTGTCGCCGTTCGCGCAGAACTTCTGGGATCGCAACGGCAATTGGTTCCAGCACGCCGAGGAACTCGGCAGCTTCTACTATCACGGCCTGTCCGGCGTGGTGGCGCGCGGCCTGCGTGGCTACCTCAAGGTGCGCCCGACGCTCGGCCGGGCCATCCGCGAACTGATCGATGCGCCCAACGTGGAAGAACAGCGTCACATCTACGATGCCCGCGTGCGGCCGCTGCTGTGGACGCGGTCGATGAACTGGATGCTCGGCCGGCAGCTCACGATGTCGATGCTCGGTGTCCCGCATCCGCAGCGCAAGGAAGTGCAGGCCCAGCACAGCGGCGGCGTGGCCGGCTATATCCGGCAGGCCATCGAGTACGTCTTCCGCAGCCTGCCGGTGGCCAACAACTACTTTTATCAGGTCTATCTGCGCGGTCACTACAGCGCGCGCTGCTGCCCCGAGTACCTGAAGCGCGACAATTTCCTGCGCCTGAAGGCCGGCCTGGCGGATCGCATCGTCCCGCACACCTGCACCGTCACCGAATTCCTCGCCGCCACCGACGATCGCATCTCCAAGTTCGTGCTGCTCGATCACATGGACTGGATGAGCTCGTATCACCCGCAGGCGCTGCGCGACGAATGGCAACTCATCATGCAGCGCGCGACGCCGGGCGCGCGGCTGATCTTCCGCAGCGCGCATGCGAAGCCGAGATACCTCGACCGCATCGAGTTGCGGCTCGACGATCGCGCCGTCGCGCTGCCCTCGCTGCTGCGCTTCCACGACGAGTGGGCACGCGAGCTGACGCGTCACGACCGCGTGCATACCTATGCCGGCTTCCACATTGCCGATCTCCCGGCCTGACCGCGGCGCCAGCGCACCGATGGGCGCCGCCGATGCAAAGATCCTCTGGCACCTGCTGCGCGGGCAGCCGCGCACCGGCGACCACGCGTCGCGACTGGCGGCGTTCTACGGCCCGCAGGCGGCGGATTACGACCGCTTCCGCGAACGCCTGCTGCAGGGCCGGCGAGAGCTGATCGAGTTGATGAACGTGCCGGCTGGGACGAGCGTGGTCGAGCTCGGTTGCGGCACCGGCCGCAACGTCGAGTTCTTTGGCGATCGTCTCGCGGCGCTGGGCCGGGTCGAACTGGTCGACCTCTGCGCGCCGCTGCTTGAGCAGGCGCGGGCGCGGGCGGCGAACCGGCCCAACGTGCACATCGTTGCCGGCGACGCCACCAGCCATGCGCCGGCCGCGCCGGTCGACGCGGTCTATTTCTCGTATTCGCTCAGCATGATCCCCGACTGGTTCGAGGCGATCGACAACGCGTTGCGCATGCTGCGGCCGGGCGGCATGGTCGGCGTGGTCGACTTCCACGTCTCGCGGCGCGATCCGGCGGCGGGGCGGGTGCGGCACGGTGCGGCAACCCGGGCGTTCTGGCGCACGTGGTTCGAGCGTGACGGGGTGTTTCCGAGCCCGGACCATCTGCCCTATCTGTCGCGGCGGTTCGCGACACAGGTGGTGCTGGAACGTAGTGCTGCGGTGCCTTACCTCCCCGGGCTGCAGGTGCCCTGGTACCTCTTCATCGGCCGCAAGCCGGGAGCGACAAGTGCCGCCGGCCTGACCGCGCTGCTCCGGTAAACTGGGTCGCTGCGCGATCCGCGCTCCGACCCAGCTCATGCCGACACCCCTCGATTACGCCAGTTTCAGGAATCACTATCTTGATACCGGCGAGTGGACAGCCGGCGAGCAGCATTGCCGCGATATTCTCGACCAGGATGGCGGCAACGCGGCGACCTGGCAGCAGCTCGGCGTCGCGCTGGCGCATCTCGCGCGCAAGGTGGAAGCGGATGAGGCATTCGCCAGCGCACTGAAGCTCGATCCGCGTTCGGCCCGCAGCCACTACTGGCGCGGCAAGATGGCGGATGAAGCGGGCGCTTTCGCAGCGGCGGCTGCGCACTACAAGGCAGCGCTCGCCGAGGAGCCCGATTTCGAGCCCGCCCAGTACGCGGCGCGCTTCAATGCGGTGGCACAGCGCGAAGTCGCGCTCGGCCGCGAGCGATCCGACGATGAACCGGCGGGCGGTCCGCGCTTCCTGCTGATCAAGGCCTGGGGCACCGGTTTCTGGTCCGAGATCATGCATCTGCTGGGTGCGTTGCTCACGGCCGAGATCACCGGCCGTACGCCCGTGGTGCTGTGGGGCAGCAACAGCATGTTCCGCGATCCCGGCACCATCGACGGCTACACCCACTATTTCGAGCCGGTCAGTGCCGCCGGCCTCGGCGATCTGCCGGTCGTGGTCGGCGATATCTTTCCGCCGAAGTGGACGCCGGCCAACATCGCGAGCGACGACCTCGACCAGCAGACCGGGGCGTTCTCCCGCCTGAGCGGTGCGCACTTCGTCGGCCGTCCCGAGCGGCTCGTGGTGATCGACTATTTCACCAGCACGCATCTGGCGCGGCACTGGATCCCGGCCGGGCATCCGCTGCATGGGCGCTCGACGGCGGAGGTCGATCGCTGGCTCGCCCGCAAGTACCTCCGACCGCGCAGCTACCTCGCGGACCGGGCTGCGGCGTTCGCCCGCGAGCGTTTCAGCGGCGGGCCGTTCACCGCCGTCCAATTGCGGGGCACCGACAAGTCCACCGAGATGCCGTTGCTCGACGCGCTCAACCGCAATGCCCTCGACAGGGTCGCCGGCGACGACCGGGTGTTCGTCCTGACCGACTCGATCCATTGGCAGGCCGCCGCGGTCGAGCGGCTGGGCGATCGCGCCCACTTCATGCCGGTGACGCGCGGCGCGGGCGAGACCGGCATCCATTTCGAGCGCAGCGTCGGGCCGAGACGGCTGGGTGAGGAGGTGCTGACCGACGTGCTGGTGGCGACCCGCGCCGCGCGGTTCGTCGGCAACGGCTGGTCGAGCGTGTCGTGCGGCGTGCGGGCGCTGTCCGATGCTCCACCTGAGGCCCTGCAACTGCTCGGCCCCTTCGACATGGGCCGCGACCACTACGGCGAATACTACTGACGGGTTGGGCGAGTCCTTCCGGACTCGTTTTCGAAGGGACTTCGCAGCCCTGCGCGTCGGCCAACAAGTCGCGCCGTGCAATCCCTAACCGACCCTATCTCGAATCGGTAGCAAAATGCGCAACCGTCGAGTGCGCGCCATGCGTTCGTAGAGGGCCGCATGC
>JAYTTO010000526.1:0-7670 GCA_043744975.1 Betaproteobacteria bacterium
GGGATGACGCCGCACCAGCGGATGACGGATGACCTTGATGCCGCGCGCGGCCTTCTGGTCCGCCGACGGCGGGAAGGCGCTCTCGCGCGAGCTGACATCGGGAATGTCGCGATTACCGTAGAGGTTGAGCGTGACCAGATCGTCGATCCACCGCTTCGTCTGTTCCGGCAGGTCGGCATACGCCTGCTCCTGGTCGGCGAACAGGGTGTTGCCGCCGAGCTTCGGCACCTGCACCGAGTAGAGCACCGTGGCGCGCGCCGGAACGGTGAGATACGAGTAGTCGGTATGCCAGTAGGTGCCGCCATCGGCGAGGCCGGTCGGCTGGCCGTCCTGCTGCACGTTCGACAGGATCAGGATGTCGGCGATGTCGGGGTGGTGGAACTGGTCGAGCACGTGCGGCTCGGGTGCACCGAAGCGCCGCGCGAACTCGTGGAACTGGCGGGGCCGCAGCGATTGCGCGCGCAGCACGACCACGTGATGGCGGTGCAGCGCGTCGCGGATGTCGCCGAAGGCGGCATCCGGCAAGGGTTGCGACAGGTCGACGCCGACGATCTCGGCGCCCATGCACGGACCGATGGGGGTTACGGTGATCATCGAAGCACTCCTATCGGTCTGAAAGCGCCGGTCACTTCGCCAGCTTCGGCATCAGCCAGCGCGGCAGCGCCAGCATCGCATCGGGAAACAGGATAACGAAAGCGAGCACGCCCAGCATCGGCACCAGCAGCACCGCGACGTCCTTCAGCGTCTCGCGCATGGTCACCTTGCCGATCGAGCAGGCGATCATCAGGCACAGGCCATAGGGCGGCGTGATCAGCCCGAAGGCGATCGAGATCACGCCGATGATGGCGAAGTGGATCGGATGCATGTGCACGCTCGCGGCCATGGGCGCGAGGATGGTGCCCAGGATGATGATCGCGGGGATCGCATCGATGAAGCAGCCGATCACGAGAAACGCGCCAGCGACGACGAAGCCGACGCTGGTGACGCTGCCGCCGAGACCCGAGATCGCGTCGACGAACAACTGCGGCACATGGAAGTAGGCCAGCAGCCAGCCGAACGCCGATGCCGTGCCGATGCAGAACAGCGAGATCGCGGCGAAACGCGCGGACTCGTAGAGCACCTTCGGCAGCTCGAACAAGCCGATGGTGCGGTAGACGAGGGTGCCGAGAATCAGCGCATAGACGACCGCGACCACCGAGGCTTCCGTCGGCGTGAAGAATCCGCCGACGATGCCGCCGACGATGATCGCCGGGGTCGCGAGCGGCAGCAGCGACTGCCGGATCGCCGTGACGACCTCGCCCAGGGTGGCGCGTGGATGCACCGGATAGCCGCGCACCTTGGCGTAGAACACCACCACGACCATGAGCGACAGGCCGATCATCACGCCGGGCAGCACGCCGGCCAGGAACAGGCCGCCGATCGAGACCGAGATGACCCCGCCCCACACCACCATCAGAATGCTCGGCGGAATGATGACCCCCATCACCGACGCGCACGCGGTGAGCGCCGACGTGAAGCGTGCATCGAAACCCTGCTTCGTCATGGCCGGAATCAGCACGCCGCCCACGCCCGCGGTCTCGGCCGTGCTCGACCCGGAGATGCCGGCGAACAGCATGCTCACCACGACGTTGACGTGGCCGAGCCCGCCGGGCAGGTGCCCCACGAGCGTTCGCGCCAGCAGGATCAGCTTCTCGGTGATGCCCGCGCTGTTCATCAGGTTGGCGGCGAGCAGGAAGAACGGGATCGCGAGCAGCAGGAACGAGTTGTACGACTTGAGCATCTCGTTCAGCAGCAGGAACGGCGTGAGCCGGTCGTCGATGAAGAACACCGGCACGCAGGCCAGGCCGAGCGCGAACGCCACGGGCACGCGCACGATCAGCAGCGCGAAGAACACCCCGAACAGCAGCAGGCCGACCTGGAGGCTACTCATCGGCGTTGCGCCGGTAGAGGCGGAAATCGGCGACGAGCTTCTCGCCGAGGAAGACGACGTAGGCGAGGCCGGCGAGCGGCCACGCGATGTGGATCGCGAGCATGTTGATCCCGGTGAGGTCGGACTCCTGGTCCATGCCGAACCCGGCGAAGCGGTAGCCGAACCAGACGAAGATCAGCGCGACCAGCAGCATGGCGACGTGGCGGATCATGCGCAGCAGGGACCTGCCGCGCGGTGTCGAGGCCGGCGGCAGGATCTCGAGATCGAAGTGCGAGCCGTCGCGCACCGCGATCATCGAACCAAGCATGATGATCCAGATGAAGGCGAAGCGCGCGAGCTCCTCGGTCCAGACGTAGCGCGGCACCAGATCGGTGAAGCGCGACAGGATCTGCATCGTCACCGGCACGATCAGCGCCGCCATGAGCAGGGTGAGCAGCCCCTGCAGCAGGCGGTAGAAGCCGTCGATCAAGGTCTTCACCATGGGGACCGCGCGACCCTCACTTGGCTGCGTTGATGCTGGCGAGCAGCGCCTCGGCGCCGATCTCCTTCGCATAGGCCTGCTTCACCGGCTCGGCCAGCCGCAGGAGCTGCTCGCGGTCGGCGAAGACGTAGGTCTTGAGCTTGCCTTCCTTTTCCAGGCGCTTGAGCCGGTCCTGGTCTTCGCTGGCTTCGAGCTTGCGGCCGAAGACGCCGGCTTCCTTGCCGGCCTTCACCAGTGCCGCCTGCAGGTCGGGCGGCAGGCGGCGGAAGGTCTTGCCCGAGAAGCAGATCGGCCGCACCGTGATGGCGTGCCGGGTGAGCGAGATGTGCGGGCCGACTTCATAGAACTTCATCTGCTCGATGCCCGCGGATTCGTTCTCCGCCGCCTGGATCACGCCGGTCTGGATGGCGTTGTAGATCTCGGTGTAGGCAATGACCGTGGGCGCCGCGGAGAGCGCCATGAAGATCTTCGTCTGCACCGGCGCGCCCATCACCCGGATGCTGAGACCCTTCAGTTCCTGCAGGTTGCGCACCGGCTTGTTGACGATCAGGTTGCGGGTGCCGCCGCCGGCGTAGCCGAGGATCATCACGTCGGCCTTCTTCGCCACGTCGTCGGCCAGCGGCTTGAGCAGGTCGGCTTCCATGACCTTGTTCCAGTGGTCGATATCGCGGAACAGGAACGGCATATCCATCAGCGGCGCGGACTTCACGAAGGTCGACATGTGCGACGGCGACACGATGGCGTAGTCGACCGAGATGCCCTGGTTCAGGTAGGCGAAGTAGTCCTTCTCCCCGCCGAGCTCGCTGTTGCGGTGGAGCACGAAGTTGACCGGCTTGCCGTAGTACTTGCGGGTCAGCTCCTCGAACTTGAGCAGCGTCTTGTTGAAGGTGTGCTCGTCGGCGAACTGCACGGCGCCGTGCAGGGTGATGATTTCGGCGTTCGCCGGCGGGGGAACGACCGTCGTCAGAAGGGCGGCAAGGGCAACAACACGGATCAGGGCGTTCACGGGGGGGCCTTTCGGTCTCGGATGTGGGGCAGGCGGCCTGCGGAGGATGCCGGCTCCGGGGTTTCG
Source organism: Betaproteobacteria bacterium (assembly GCA_043744975.1). GTDB lineage: Bacteria > Pseudomonadota > Gammaproteobacteria > Burkholderiales. The sequence goes on from JAYTTO010000526.1 coordinate 3,484, forward strand.
CTACGGCGGATCCTGGCCAAGAAAACCCGGCAGGCAGGGCTCAAGTTCGGGCTCCACGTGCCGTACTTCCCATCAGGCTGGCGTTGACGCGCCAGACCCCGCCATCGCCCGCGCAGTGATTCATGTTTGGTGATCTGCCATGAAGTCAGCACTCAAGAGTGTCGCCCTGTCCGCCATCGTTCTCGCTGTCTCCGGTTGTGCGTTGCAGTCGCCCATGCCGGACACCGTTGCGACCGGGCGGGTGACCGGCATCTATCGCGAAGTACGGCCCAGCGTCCTGGTCGCCACCGACATCGGCACCGGCAGCGCCAACGAGCCGCTGTGGGTACAGGTCGCGTTCGCGCAACCTCTCGCCGACGGCAGCACCAGCACCACCGCCCGCACCGCACCGGACCAGCGCCTGGAGCTGGGCGACATGGTCGCGCTCGATCTCTCCCGCGGCGCTGCCGCCGGACTGATCCAGCGGCCGACCATGGTGGCCGCGGTGATCGAACGCGGCGACCACTGGGCCCACGGCAACGGCGAGCGCCTGCTGGCGGCGCCCGCGGCGCGCAACTCGCGCGTATCCACGCTGCAGACGCTCGAACCGTACCTGGCCAAGCCCTGACCGGACGACGGCACCGGCCTCCGGTGCCGTCGATGCGATCGATCGGCTGGTGTCGTTGTCCACGTCGATCGACCCGCTCCAGGCGTTGCTGTCGATCGGCGCGCGGTTCAGCGGCCCGGCTTGCGCTTGGCCGGCGGCGCCTTTGCGACCGCCGCATCGAGTTCGTGCAGCACGCCCAGGCCCTGGCGCAATGCCGTCTGCAGCAGATGGGCGTCCACGCCCGCCGCGAACAGGCGGAACCCCCGCGCCCAGTACTCGCGGCTCCAGGCTTCCGACCCGCTCATACAGGCCAGCACCCGGTCGTGCTTGCGCGCGGCGGCACACAGCTTGTCGATCGCGCGCAGGTATTTCGGGTGCTCGAACTGCGCCGGGATGCCGAGAAAATTCGTCAGGTCGAAATGCCCGAGCCACAGCACATCCACGCCCGGCACCGCAGCGATCTTGCCGATGTTGGCGATGCCCTCGGCGGTTTCGATGAGCGGCATGATGAGCGTGCGCGCATTCGCGGCACGGATCTTCCCGGCGATGTCGCCGCCCTCGAAATCGTCGTGGCTGAATCCGAACGCGGCACCGCGCCGCCCGTGCGGCGGATATTGGGTGCACTCGACGATGAGTTGCGCTTCCTCGGCGGTGCCGACCATCGGCACCATGATGCCCATCGCCCCCAGATCGAGCGCCCGCGAGATGAAGTGGTACTGCAGCGCGGGCACGCGCACCATCGGCATCAGGCCGATGCCGCGGCAGAGCGCGATCTGGTCCTTGATGGTCTCGTAGCCGACGCCGCTGTGCTCCATGTCGAGCAGCAGGAACTCGGCCCCGGCGGCCTTGACGATCTGCGGCAGGCTCGGCACGAAGAACTCGAATGCCATGGTGCCGAACGAGGCCTCACCGCGCTTCAGCTTGTCCTTGACCGGATTGGTGCGCATCGGGGTGTGCCTCGCGGAGGGGTCGGGCTAGCGGTGGAACCTGCCGGCCCAGCGCGGATGCGCCAGGGCTTCGGGATTGACCAGGTAGGGCGGGCGCTCGCCGTGCGCCAGCGACACCGACGCGCGGAAGGCACTCTCGGCGAGGCCACGCATGCACTCGTCCGTGTGGCAGATCGCATGCGGGGCGACGATCACGTTGTCGAAGGCGAGCAGAGGATTGTCGACCGGCGTCGGTTCACGTTCGAATACGTCGATGGCGGCGCCGGCGATGCGGTTGGCGCGCAACGCGTCGACCAGCGCGGATTCGACCACGGTCGGACCGCGCGAGGTATTGATGAAGTACGACGTCGGCTTCATGCGCGCGAACTCGGCCGCCCCGATCAGGCCGCGCGTGCCCTCGTCGAGCAGGCAGTTGATCGACACGAAATCGGATTCGGCGAGCAGCGTCGGCAGGTCGATCATGGTGACGCCGAGGTCGTCGACGTCGGCCTGGCGCACGTGCGGGTCGCAGCCGAGCAGGCGCAGGCCGAAGGGCCGGGCGAGGCGGAGCACTTCGCGGCCGATGTTGCCGATGCCGACCACGCCGAGCGTGCGGCCGATGAGACCCATGCCGAGGTAGTTGCCCTTCTCGGCCCAGCGGCCATCGCGCACCAGACGGTCCTTGAGCACCATGCGATGCGACAGCGCGAGCAGGTAGGCGATGACCGAGGTGCCGACCGGTCGGCGCACGGCGTCCGGCGTGATGGCGACCATCACCCCGCGCTCGGTGCAAGCCTCGACATCCACCGAGTCGTAGCCGACGCCGAACCGCGCGACCAGCCCGAGGCGGCACTCCGGCGCGGACAGCGTCTCGCGCGTGAGCTTGGCCGACAGCAGGCAGATCGCGTCGTAGGTTGCGGCGTGCGCCGGCGTGAGCGCCGGCACCAGTTCGGGGATGATCTCCCACTGCAACGCGGGATCCTTCAGCACCTCGAACGCGGCGTCGCCGAACATCGTGCCGTCCCTGGTCACGACGTCGCGACTGATTCCCACCCTGAACCCGGCCATCGAGCGGCTCCTTGTCAGCCCATGCTGGCGGTGAAACCGCCGTCCGCCACCAGCACGTGCCCAGTGACGAACGAGGCGTCATCGGAAGCGAGGAACACGCACGGCGGCCCGATCTCTTCCGGTCGGCCCCAGCGGCCGGCCGGCGTGCGCTTGCAGACCCAGGCGTTGAACTCCGGGTTCTCGATCAGCGCAGTGTTCATTTCCGTGGCGAAATAGCCCGGTGCGATCGCATTCACGGTGATACCGTGGCCGGCCAGTTCGATCGCCAGCTCGCGCGTCAGGGCGTGCACCGCCCCCTTGCTGGCGATGTAGGCGGAGATCGTGGGCCGGGCCGCGATCGCGCTGATGGAACCGGTGACGATAATGCGGCCGCGCCTGGCCGGGATCATGACCCGTGCAGCCTCGCGCGCGAGCATCCACACCGCGGTGAGGTTGGTCTCCATCACGCGCCGAAAATCGGCGGTCTCGAACTCGGTGAGCGGCTTGCGATGCTGGATGCCGGCGTTGGCGACGACGATGTCGAGCCGACCGTGGCGGCGGGCGATGTCGGCGACCGACGCCACCAGCGTAGCTTCGTCGCTCACATCGAACGCGGCGACCTCGGCCTTGCCGCCAGCGGCGACGAGTTCCGCGCGCCGCGCCTCGAGCACCGACCGGTCGCGCGCATTGAGCACGACCGTCGCCCCCGCCGACGCGAGCGCCTGCGCCATGGCCCAGCCGAGCCCGCGCGAAGCCCCCGTCACCAGGGCGACCTTCGACGAGAGATCGAACATCATGGCATGTACTGGCCGCCGTTGACCTCCAGGATCTGGCCGGTCACGTAGCCGCTCATCTGCGTGGAAGCGAGGAACAGGAACGCGCCGGTGCACTCGTCGGGGGTGCCGATCCGGTTCATCGGGATCGTGGCCTTGAAGCCTTCGAGCATCTGCGGGGTCGAATAGCGTTCATGGAACGGCGTGTAGATGACCCCCGGCGCGACCGCATTGACGCGGATGTTGTCCTTCACCAGTTCTTTGGCGAGGCCGTGCGTCATGGTGCTGATGAAGCCCTTGGAACCGGCATAGAGCACGGCGCCGGGACCGCCACCATGGCGCGCCGCGACCGAGGTGACGTTGATGATGTTGCCGCCACCGCCGGCGCGCATGTGCACGACCGCGGCCGCGATGCACATCAGCGACGAGCGCACGTTGAGCTGCAGCACCTGGTCGAACAGCTCGTCGGTGAGTTCGGCCACCGGCACGCGCCGGATCAGCCCGCCGGCGTTGTTCACCAGCACGTCGATGCGGCCGAACGCCTTGACCGTGCCGTCGACGATCGACTTGCAAGTGGCGGAACCGGTGACGTCGCCCTGGAGGACGACCGCCTTGCCGCCGGCCTTCTCGACTTGGGCCGCGACCTGCTCGGCTTCGGTGCGGCTGGAGTTGTAGTGCACCGCAACGCTGGCGCCGTTGCGACCGAACTCGATCGCGGCGGCCGCGCCGATGCCGGTGCTGGCGCCGGTGATCAGCACCGCCTTGCCCTTCAGATCCTCGATCATCTCCCCTCCCGTGAACGGCTGGTCGCGGGCTTGCGGCGCACGGCGCCGCCGAGCCTACGGCATCAGCACG
>JAYTTO010000527.1:0-3510 GCA_043744975.1 Betaproteobacteria bacterium
ATGTCTTCGGGAATCTCGAGGCGGCGCAGGGCTTCAATCTGCCATTGCGGGCTACCGTACCAGACCGAATCGGTGCCCCAGACGACTCTGTCCGGCCCCATCAGGTTGACCAGTTGACCCAGGAACGCCGCACAGAAGCGCGGATTGGTCACGGCGGTGGATGCGAAGCTGCTGCCGATGTCGCCGTAGACGTTGGTGACGCCGAATTTCTCGGGAATGCGCGCGAGATCGGTGGACCACTGGATGTAGCCGCTCTTCTCGAACTCGGCCATTTCACGTTCGGGCGGGTCGGACAACCACGGGCGGATCGCCGAGTGGTAGATGACGAAATTCATGCCCGGATTGTCTTTGGCGGCCTTGCCAACGTCGTCGACCGTGGCGTTGAGCCAGGTGCCGGCAAATGCCTTTTCGTAGTCGCGCGGCATCAGGCCCTTGTGGATGCAGATGGTGTTGATGCCGGACTTGATCGCTTTCTCGTAGAACGGGTACATCAGCTTCTCGTCGTCGAGGCGCCAGGCGTATTTCGACGGGCCGAAGGGGTCGCCGATGGTGTACGACTTCCATGAAACCGGGTGCAACTGCTCGATGCCGCGATCGACTTCGTCCATCCAGTTGGGATATTTCGGGGTGATGACGGTATGGCCGAGCATGCGGGTGGAACCGGCCAGCTTGTTCACGGCGCGACAGGCGTTCTGGATCGCGTCGTTGGAGATCAACCACCAGGCCGGATCGTCGAACGGCGCGCCCGACAACAGCGACACCTTGGTGTCGGAGTCGAGGAAGATCTCCTTGAGGTAGTTCTCCATCTTGTAGCGCCCCAGCGTCATCGGCACGTCGTTGATGCGGGGGTTTACCTTGGTGCCGACGGCCCACTTGCTGAGGCCGAGCAGGCCTTCCTTGTTGAAGTCGTCGCGGACGAAGTGGGTCTGGTCGTCGAAGATGAACTGGCCGGAGAGCTGCGCGGCGCGATAGGCCGACATCTCCATGTCGCCGGCTTCCGCATCCTTCACGTCGAAGATCGGCCCGAATACCTTGTTCATCGCGAGGAAGGCGGTCGCCATGCCGGCGCTGGACGCCAGGAACTGCCGACGGTCGATGTTGTGCCGCTTTGCCTGCACCCCGGCCATCTCTTTGATCAGGCCTTCGACCTGGCGTTGCTGTTCCGTCTGCGGCAGCGGGTTGAATTCGCCGTTGGACACAACCTGGGTTGGAATGGGGGAATGGAATGCGGCGGTTTCGGCAGGTTCCACCTGCTTCATCTCGTCGTCGCTCATGTGCACGCCGATGTGTCTCTGCATGGCTGATTCTCCTCCGGAGATTTGTTTTTTTGCGGGGGTGTGCTGCCGGTCAGGGTCGCCGAATCGCTGGTGGTGTCATGCCGCCGGGTCCTGCCGCTACTTGTCGAACTTGTAGGCTTTATCGCCTTCGTCGATACCTTCGCACGCCAGCTTCACGTTTTTCTTCGCGTTATCGCAGGCGCCGAACTGCGTCAGCATATCGACGCCGTTGGGACTGGGATCGCAGAAATAGCTCATCTGCGACTTTGCATCTGCGCAGGTACCGGCGCGTTCCTGTTTCGATTTGGCGTCATCCGCCGCAGCGACACCTGAAGTGCACGCGAGCACCAAGACCGCGATTGCCGTAGTCCATTGCATTCTGCGCTCCTCCCTGGGCCTATTGCGACAGTCCCCCGAACGCCATGCGGCGAACGCGGGCTGCGACGGTCACATGCGGCGGGACCAAGCGGGCGCGGCGAAGGTAGCGCTCCGGAAAACGGACCGGTTTCGGCAAATCCGCGGGCAACCGCCGTTCTTCGACCGGCTGGCTGGCCCGCTCCGTGGCAGGACCGTCTGGCGTCATCGCCGGCATTCCGGGCGGAATGCGGGTCGTGACCCCAAATTGTCGGCGGATGCTACCCCCGTCCGAAACGCGGCAACAAGAACTATCGGTGATGCGCCGCAGCAGCGGAGGCGCCCCGGAAAACTACGCCGTTACTGACTATCCGGTCAGTGCGCTCGGCATCGGCGAGCGCCGGGCTCCCATTGGAGGGGGGGCCGACCGAAGCAAGACCGGGGGCATCGACTGTCAAACCACCTGATAGCGCGCGACCGCGTCCTCGTTCCACTCGATGCCGGCGCCCGGGCGCGACGGAATGATCGCGTGGCCGTCGCGTATGACGATGGGTTCGCGCAGGATTGGCGCGGCCCAGTCGACGTACTCGAGGTAGTGGCAGGTCGGGGTTGCCGCGAGCAGGTGCGAGCTGATCTCGGGGAACAGGTGGCTCGACATCTCGATGCCGTATGCATGCGCCAGTGCCGCTGCGCGCAGCCAGCCGCTGACGCCACCGATGCGCTGCACATCCGGCATGACGAAATCGAGCGCCTTCGCTTCGAGCGCCTGCAGCATCTCGAACGGGTTGAGCAGATTCTCGCCGGTTTGCAGCGGGGTTTCGATGGTGGCGGCGATGCGTGCGCAACCGGCATAGTCGCCGTGCCGCACCGGCTCCTCGATCCAGGTGAGCCCTTCGTCGTCCAGCGCGCGGCCGCGGCGGATCGCTTCGTTCACCGTCAGCCGCTGGTTGAAATCGCACATCAGCGCAATGCCGTCGCCGATGCGCGCCTTGACCGCGCGCACAGCGGCGAGATCCTGCGCGAAATCGTCGCGCCCCAGCCGCATCTTGACGGCACCAAAGTTGCCGTCGGCCACCAGCTTCGAGGCCTGATCGGGCAGCGCGGCGACGTCGCCGATCCACAGGCCGCAACTGTTGTACGCGCGCACCGGACGCGGCGTGCCGCCGAGCAGCGTGACCAGCGGCACGCCGCGGGCGATGGCCAGGGCATCCCACGCGCACATGTCGATGGCCGCCAGCGCGAGTCCGACGATGCCGGGCGTGTCGAGCAGGGTCAGGCGCTGGCGCAGCTTCGCGTACAGGTCGAGCGGCGCGACCGGGTCGCCCACGATCAGCGGCGCGAGACCGTGGATGGTCTCGACGATCGGCTTGAAGGCCATGGCCGAGAAGGCGAACAGGTACGAGCGGCCGGTGATGCCTTCTTCGGTCTCGAGGTCGACCAGCACCAGTGCGGCATTCGGGATCGCGCCGCTGGCCGATACCGGCGGAATGCGGATCGGCGCGCTGACGGCGCGGGCGCGCAGGCTGCGGAGTGTGAGCTTGGTCGTGGTCATTGTCGTCTCGCCAGGGCAGAGGTTGAGGAGTGGTTGAGGAGCGGGAAGGGGTCAGGCCGGTTTCGACGCGCCGTTGGCATGCAGCTCGAGCGCCGCGCACACGAACGCGTGTGCCGGGGTGGCGACGCCCAGCTTGCGGCCGAGGGCCACGACATTGCCCGAGAGCCAGGGCAGTTCCAGGCGGTTGCCGCGCTGCAGGTCGCCCAGCATCGAGGCGACCATCGTGCCGGGCAGCGAGTCGGCCCGCGTCATCATGGCGTTGACCGTCGCGTCGTCGAGCCCGATGGCCTGTGCGCGGCCGACGGCGACGACTTCCGCCGCGAGCTG
>JAYTTO010000528.1:0-1801 GCA_043744975.1 Betaproteobacteria bacterium
CGGGCCGCTGGCGAGGGTTACTTCAGCGACTACAGCGGCGATGTTTTCTTCGGCGTCCGGTCGATGAAAGATGCGTTCTACCTTGACGAGTTCTCTGCACTGCGTGAGCAATGCGGTGAGAAGCTGGGCATCACGATTGCGCTCTCGGAAGAACCCGCCAGCGCATCGGCGCAAATCGACCATCCGCTGCTCACGTTTGATACCGGCTTCGTCCACGAGGTGGCGGGCCGGCGCATGCAGGGCCGATTGCAGGGGGTACGCGCCTACCTGGCCGGGCCGCCGCCTGCGGTGGATGCCAGCATTCGCATGCTGTTGATGTCGCGGGTGTCGACCGACAACATTCGATACGACAAGTTCAGCTGAAAGTCCGGCATGAAGAGAATCCATATTTGCAAGGCCAGCGACATTCCGTCAAACGGGATGAAGAGCTACGACACCTCGATCGGTGTCAAGGTACTGATCGCCAATGCCGGTGACGCGTACTACGGCTACCAGGGCGTGTGCCCGCACCAGGATGTCTGCCTCGACGAGGGTTTTTTCGACGGCGCGACACTGACCTGCCACCAGCACCTGTGGCAGTGGGACATCACGACCGGTGAACCGGTCGGCCTGGCCGAAGCGCCGCTGGAGCGATACCAGATCGAGCATCAAGACGGTGAGATCTTCGTGCTGCAGGCGAGCGCGCTGAAAGTGTCGGAGTTGTTCAAAGGCGTCTCAGACACCGCACTCGAGCGGCTCGACGCGCTGGCCCGCCGCGAGGTGTACGACAGTCTGGCCACGCTTTACAGCGTGGGCGATGCGGTCGATGACCTCTACATCCTTGAGTCTGGGCGGGTGGAATTCATCATCGGGCGCGGTGATCGCACCAGCCTGGCCGGTTTCATGCTGCGCAAAGGCGAGGTGTTCGGCTGGGCGGCACTGCTGCAGGATCACCCGAAACGAATCGCCAAGGCGGTGTGCATGGAAAAGTCGACCGTGTTGCGACTGAGCGGCGGCGAGGTGCTGAAGGTGTTGGCGGACGAGCCGGCGTCGGGCTTTCTGGTGATGCGCCAGCTCTCGACGCTGATCACCAAGCATCTTAGGTCGCAAGGCGAGAAGTAGGGCGACAAGGCCGCCCAGGCGGCGTGTCACGGCAGTGTCGCGACGGCAAACTGTCGGCGTGAAGAAGTCGTTTGAAAAAAAGTGGCGCGCTGGATCCCAGGCGCACAACAGGAGACAAGCATGGCTTTCTGCATCAATCATCGTCTGCGGGCAACGTTGGCGGGCTTTGTGGCCGCACTCGGACTGGCCGCTGCGGCCCCCTCGATCACTTGGGCCGGCGATCTCGAGTACGGCAAGGTGGGTGAGCCGGTCAATCTGGTGATTGGCTACCAGCCGTTCTACACCGAGTCCTGGTCCGGCATCGTGATGCGCGGCAAGAAGATGTACGAGAAGTACCTGCCGAAGGGCTCGACCGTTGAGTTCTCGATCGGTCTGCAGGGCGCGGTGATCGTCAACGCCATGCTCGCGGGCAAGCAGCACATCGGCTACATGGGCGATATGCCGGCCATCGTATCGACCACCAAGCAAGACGTGGCCGACATCCGCATCGTTGCGACGGCGGGCGTCGGGACCGATCAATGCAACATCTTCCTGGCCCGGCCCGATGCGCCGAAGTTCGCCAGCGCCAAGGAGGGCGTCAAGTGGTTGGACGGCAAGCGCGTCGCTATCCCGTTGGGCAGTTGTGCGGATCGCTTCGCCCAGGCGACATTCAAGAAGGAAGGTATCACGCCATCGGCGGTGCTGAACCAGAACATCGAAG
>JAYTTO010000529.1:0-2906 GCA_043744975.1 Betaproteobacteria bacterium
TCATCGTGGCCAGCGCCGACTCGACGCGCCAGACCAGGTCCCTCGCCCGCCATGTGCTCGACAAGGCCAAGGAGTCCGACGTGATCCCGATCGGCACCGAAGGCGAAGGCTCGGGCGAATGGGTGCTGGTGGATCTGGGCGATATCGTCGTCCACGTGATGCAGCCGGCCGTGCGCGACTACTACAACCTCGAGGAACTGTGGGGCGGCAAGCGCCCGTCACTGCTCCGGCCCCCGAGCGCCTCGACCCTCGCCACGCCACTGGAGGCAGGCGTCTGAGGCACCCGCGGCGCGCCGGGTCCGGCCGCCCGGCGCCCGCCATCGCAGCGCGGTCATGCGGTTCGTCATCGTTGCCGTCGGGCACCGCCAGCCGGCCTGGGTCGACACCGCCGTCAACGACTACATCGGCCGCCTGCCCCGCGATGCCGCCGTGAATCTGATCGAACTGCGACCCGAACCCAGGCCCGACAACGCCGGGGCGCAGGCCGTGGCCAGGCTGCTCGAACGCGAAGCCGCCCGCATCACCACCGCAATCCCACGCGGCGCCGCCCTGGTGGCGCTCGATGAGACCGGTCCGGCGCTGACCACCCGCGCGTTCGCCTCCCAGCTCGAAAAATGGCGCACCGATGCCCGTGACGTCGCATTCGTCATCGGCAGCGCCGACGGCCTCGATGCCGGCCTCAAGCAGGGCGCCGAACGCCTGCTGTCGCTCTCGAACATGACGCTCCCGCACGGCCTCGCCCGGGTGCTACTCGCGGAGCAGCTCTATAGGGCACACTCGCTCTCGACCGGACATCCGTATCATCGCGACTGACCATGCCACCGACACCCGTTCGCCGCATCTACCTCGCCTCGCGCAGCGCCCGCCGCCGCGAGATTCTCACGCAGATGGGCGTGCGTTTCGAGATGCTGCTGCTGCGCGAAGGCCCTGTCCGCGGCAGTGACTTCGACGAGACTCCCCTGCCCGGCGAGCATCCCGTGGACTACGTGATGCGGGTGGCCAGGCTTAAGGTCGAAGTCGGCTGGATGCGCATGAACCAGCGCAAGCTCCAGATCCTGCCGATCCTCTCGGCCGACACCACGGTCACGCTGGACGGAGAGATCATCGGCAAGCCGGCCGGACGTGAGGACGCCGCCTACATCCTGCGCCGCCTCTCCGACACCGAGCACGAGGTGCACACCGCCGTGGCCGTGCAGCTCGAACAGCGTGTCGAGGTGGCCCTGTCGTCGTCGAAGATCATGTTCAAGGCGCTGACCGACAGCCTGATCCGCAACTACGTCGCCACCGGCGAGCCGCTCGACAAGGCCGGCGCCTACGGCATCCAGGGCAAGGCCGCGTTGTTCGTGCGCCACATGTGCGGCAGCCACTCCGGGGTCGTCGGCCTGCCCATCTTCGAGACCGGCGAACTGCTCGCCCGCTTCGGCCTGGAGCTGCCATGAGCCACGCGGCGAGGGGCCCCGCGCAGCGGGGATCGACGCTCGGGCGAGCGGCAGCGGAGGCCGACAAGGCAATGTCGCGCGTTCGCGGGATCGTACCGAGGCCGACGCCGTGAAAGAAGAAATCCTGGTCAACATCACGCCGCAGGAGACGCGGGTCGCGTCGATGGCGCAGGGTGTCGCTCAGGAGTTGCACGTGGAGCGCGCGTCGTTGCGCGGCCTGGTGAGCAACATCTATGTCGGCGTGGTCAGCCGGGTGCTGCCCGGCATGCAATCGGCCTTCATCCACATCGGCCTCGACCGCGCCGCCTTCCTGCACGTGGCTGACATCTGGGGTCACCGCAACGGCGAGGACAGCAAGCCGATCGAGCGCCTGCTGCGCGACGGCGACCGCGTGCTGGTGCAGGTCATCAAAGACCCGATCGGCACCAAGGGCGCGCGCCTCTCGACCCAGATCAGCATCGCCGGCCGCTTTCTGGTCCATCTGCCGCAGGACTCGCACATCGGTATCTCGCAGCGCATCGAGGACGAGGCCGACCGCGTCCTGCTCAAGGAAAAATTGATGCAGTTGCTGCCGGCGCAACAGCACGGCGGCTTCATCATCCGCACCATGGCCGAGACCGCCACCGATGCCGAACTCAAGTCCGACGTCGACTACCTGCGCCGCCTCTGGGACGGCATCCAGGAACGGGCGAAGATCACCTCCGCCCCGGCGCTGCTGTATCAGGACCTCGACCTGAGCCTGCGGGTGCTGCGCGATTTCGTCTCCGACACCACCGAACGCATCCTGGTGGATTCGCGCGAGACCTTCGCGAAGATGGATGCGTTCGCCCGCGAGTTCGCGCTGCCGTTTGCCGACCGCGTGCAGCACTACAACGGCGACCGGCCACTGTTCGATCTCTACGGCGTTGAAGAGGAGATCGAGCGCGCGCTGGCGCGGCGCGTCGCGCTCAAGTCCGGCGGCTATCTCATCATCGACCAGACCGAAGCGCTGACCACCGTCGACGTCAACACCGGCGGCTTCGTCGGCGGCCGCAGCTTCGACGACACCATCTTCAAGACCAACCTGGAGGCGGCCCAGGTCATCGCGCGCCAACTGCGCCTGCGCAATCTCGGCGGCATCATCATCATCGACTTCATCGACATGGACAACGACAGCCACCGCCGCGCGGTGCTGGCCGAGTTCCAGAAGGCGCTGGCGCCGGACCGCACCCGCATGACCATCAACGGCTTCACCACCCTCGGGCTGGTGGAGATGACCCGCAAGCGCACGCGCGAGAGCCTCGCGCACATCCTGTGCGAGCCCTGCCCCATGTGCCACGGCCGCGGCGAGATCAAGACGCCGCAGACCATCTGCTACGAGATCCTGCGCGAGCTGGTGCGCGAGGCCCGCCAGTTCGACGCCAGAGAGTTCCGCGTGCTCGCCTCGCAGAAGGTGATCGACACCTTCCTCGACGAGGAGTCGCAGAG
>JAYTTO010000530.1:0-2469 GCA_043744975.1 Betaproteobacteria bacterium
GTCCGCACCGCCAGCGGTCTCATGAGCGGCGAGGCCAACGAACTCAACATCGGTTTCGTGTCGAGGATGACCCGGCAACGGCCCTGGCTGCGCGCCAAGATCGCGGCGAGCCTCGATGGCAAGACCGCGCTCGCCAACGGCGCGAGCCAGTGGATCACAGGCCCGGCCGCCCGGCGCGACGGGCATCGCTGGCGGGCGCGCTCGTGTGCCGTGATGACCGGGATCGGGACCCTGCGCGATGACAACCCGCAGCTCAACGTGCGCGACGTCCCGTGCGATCGCCAGCCGTTGCGCGTGGTGGTCGACAGCCGTTTGCGGATGCGGCCCGACGCGCGCATCCTCGACGGCGGCGGGGTCATCGTTGCGACCGCGACGCCGGAGGCCGCGGGCATCCGCGCACTCGAGTCGGCCGGGGCCGAGGTCTGGCGGGTGGGAGGCAGGGAGTCCAAGGTGGACCTGGCTGAACTCGTGCGGCGTCTCGCCGACCGCGGCGTGAACGAGATCCTGGTGGAGGCCGGCATCAACCTGCACAGTGCGCTGATGGTGGCCGGGCTGATCGACGAGTTCCTGCTCTATCTCGCCCCGCATTTTCTCGGCGATGCCGGGCGCGGCATGCTGCGGTTGCCGGGCCTGGAGCGGCTCGACCAGCGCCTCGACCTTGAATTGCGCGACGTGCGCCGCTTTGGACCGGATTTGCGTATCCTTGCGCGCCCGATTCCGCGTGTGCCGATAGCGGCGCCATCACCATAATGTTCACCGGACTGGTACAGGCGCTCGGCACCGTCGCTGCGCTCGAACCCCTGGTCGGCGGCGCTCAGCTGCGTGTCGATGCCGGCGGGCTCGACCTGGCAGATGTGGCCATCGGCGACTCGATCGCCGTCAACGGCTGCTGCCTCACCGTCACGGCGCTCGACGCCACCGGGTTCCACACCGACGTCTCGCAGGAGACGATCGACTGCACCGCCGGATTCGGCGCCGGCACGCCGGTCAATCTCGAGAAGGCGCTGCGCGCCGGCGACCGCCTCGGCGGCCACATGGTCACCGGGCATGTCGACGGGGTCGGCGTGGTCGTCTCGATCGAACCGGTCGGTCCGAGCCGCAAGCTGGTGTTCCGCGTCCCGTCCGCGCTCGCCCGATACATCGCCCGCAAGGGCTCGGTCACCGTCGACGGCGTCAGCCTGACGGTCAACGCGGTGGCAACCGACACCTTCGGGGTCAATCTCATCCCGCATACGCTGGCGATGACCGGTCTCGGTGGCCTGGTCGCCGGCGCCCGCGTGAACATCGAGGTCGACCTTGTTGCCCGCTACGTCGAACGCCTGTTGGGCGACGACCTTCAGGAACCGCCGCAATGACCATCAGCAACACGCTCGAGATCATCAACGAAATGCGGGCCGGCCGCATGGTCGTCTTGGTCGATGAAGAGGAACGCGAGAACGAGGGCGACCTGGTGATGGCCGCCCAGTTCGTTACGCCGGAGGCGGTCAATTTCATGGCGCGCTACGGTCGCGGCCTGATTTGCCTCACCCTCACCGAAGCGCGCTGCCGGCAGCTCGACCTGCCGCTCATGGTGTCGCACAACCGCTCGCAGCTCGGCACCAACTTCACGCTGTCGATCGAGGCCGCGCATGGGGTCACCACCGGTATCTCGGCGGCGGACCGGGCGGTCACGATTCAGGCGGCGGTCGCGCGCGACGCGAAACCGGCCGATATCGTCATGCCCGGGCATATCTTTCCGCTCATGGCGCAGAACGGCGGCGTGCTGGTGCGGGCCGGCCACACCGAAGCCGGTTGCGACCTCGCTCAGTTGGCCGGTCTGGAGTCCGCGGCCGTGATCTGCGAGATCCTGCGTGAGGACGGCGAGATGGCGCGCCTGCCCGACCTGCTGGAGTTCTCGCGGCAGCACGGCATCCACGTCGGCACCATCGCCGACCTGATCCACTATCGCAGCCGTACCGAATCTCTGGTGGTGCGCGTGCACGAGCGCCGCATCGGCACCGCGCACGGCCCTTTCCGGCTTGTGGCCTATCGCGACCTGACCACCCACGAGACGCATATGGCGCTGGTCTGCGGCGATGTCGACGGCGGCGACCCGGTGCTGGTGCGGGTGCACGAACCGCTGTCGGTGCTCGATGCCCTCGACACGGAGTCGTCCACGCACTCTTGGAATCTGCACGCGGCGCTGGCAATGATCGCCCGGGAGGGCCGGGGGGTCATGGTGTTGCTGCACCGGACCGAGACCGGCGCGGATCTGCTGTCGCACCTGCTGGCGCAGCCAAGCGCCGGCGATCGGCGCAAGATGGACCTGCGCACCTACGGTATCGGTGCCCAGATATTGCGCGATCTCGGCGTGTCGCGGATGCGGCTGCTCGCGCATCCGCGCAAGATGCCGAGCATGGCGGGTTTCGATCTTGAGGTCGCCGGCTATGTGGAGCCTACGGCAACCGATGCAAAGGAAGGATGAGCATG
>JAYTTO010000531.1:0-4786 GCA_043744975.1 Betaproteobacteria bacterium
CCGGCGACCTCGCGCCAGTTGGTATCGAGCATCATGTCGTGTGCGATGTCCGGGACGACCTCGGCCTCGACGCCGAACGTGCGGGCGGTGGCCTGCACCTCGTCGAGATCGAACAGCGAGTCGCGCCCGGCGGCGAGGACGAGCGTCGGCGGCCGGTGCAACCGGCGTCTGGGCAGATCGAGCATCAGCATGTCCAGGAATCCGCGATAGGACTCGTCCTGCATGCGGTCGCTGTAGCGCGCCAGCAGCGGCGGCGCCAGGTCGAGCGAAAAGAACGCGTCTCGCACCAATGCCTCGTTTTCCACGACCGGATAGAGACTCAGGGTGAGATTGCCGCGCAGGAACTGCATCGGGTGGCGGCGCAGCATCTTGGTGGTGATGCGCGCCGCACCCCGGGGAGGGACCGGGGCGAGCAGCACGCAAGCAGGCACCTGGCGCGATTCGAGCAGCTTCTGCAGCACGAACGCCCCCATGGAATGGGCGACGATGATGGGCTCCTGCGGCAGCGCATCGATCACCCGCGCGACATCGGTCACGTAGTCCGCGATCCGGGTCCAGCGCAGGCCGGACCGCCCGTCGCTCGCACCGTGGCCGCGCAGGCTCACCGCGTGCGAGGCAAAGCCCCGGGCGGCGAAATAGTCGAGAAAGTGCTCGCTCCAGCACCAGGCGCCGTGCCATGCGCCGTGGACGAACAGCAGCGGCCGGCGCCGACCGCCGGCGTCCGGGACGCGGGAGATCACCTCCAGCCGCGGCATGCCGTGCTCGATCGGCATCGACAGGGCCGTCATCCGGCGGTCGATGCCCGAAACCGGCTGACCCCCGCCCGCGACGGACGATGCGTCATCAGCGATTGCTCCCGGCGGACGCAATCGTCATCGGTGCATGGACATGGGAGGATGTGGGATCCTGCGTGCATGAACGATACCGAAGAATTCGCAGATCCGGCCGCGCAGCGAGCCGTCGGCGAGCCGCAGGTGCTGCTGTAACCCGTTCGACAGCGTGATCGACACCGGTGCGAATCCATATTCGCGCAGGAACGGCACCACCGCCGCCGGGGCGATCCCGAACAGGATCGGCTCGCCCTTGCGCGCCGCGTACGGGATGAACTCTCGGGCGCCGAAGAAGCCGGCCGGATCGTCGAGCGCGCGGCGGTCGAAGAAATCGAATGCGAGGCCGGAGTCCGCGGCGGCCGTGCCGAGTACGGTCATGGTCTGGCGCAGCGCCGCTTCCGTTAGGTAATAGCTGACCCCTTCCAACAGGAACAGTGTGCGTCGATGCGGGTCCCAGCCGGCGGCGGTCAGTCGTTGCGCCAGCGAATCGACCGTGAAGTCGACCGATATGAACGTGACGTGGCGATAGTCTCCGCCCCAGCGATTCAGGCGCTCCTGTTTCCATGCCGCCGTGGCCGGATGGTCGACCTCGAACACGCGGGTTGACCCTAGCTGCGGCCGAAAACGATAGGCGCGGGAATCGAGCCCGGCCCCCAGGATGACGAACTGGGGAACCCGGTCGGCGAGTTCGCGTACGACGATGCCGTCGAGGTGCCGCGTCCTGGCCTGGTGGTACAGGTACATGCCCGGCACGAGCAGGTCGTAGAGCTTCTCGGCGAGCGCGCGTACGCCCGGCAGGAGCACGAGGCGGAACCGCCAGCGGATGAGATCCCGGGCCAGATGGTCCGGGTTGCGTACGCCGGGATCCGTCTCCAAGGCGCCCGCGGCCCGCGCGAAACACACCAGTTCCGCCGTCGTCTTGATCTTCGGTTTCAACCCGTGCTCGTCCATTCGATAGGTGAGGCGAACTGCCCCGGACAACGAAACATCCTGTTGCAACACCGTTGCGGCTGCCAGCCAGGGGTTGATCCACCTCGCCCGGATGATGTGCGATCTTGCCTGCGCCGGCACCGACACTCGGCGTCAGGTCGGATCGACCGCGGCTGCCCGAAGTTCCCGGCCGTCGTGTGCAATGGCGCGACGCGCATCATGCCTCCGCGTTCACCAGTCCGGGCGAGCGCCAGCGCTCGGTATAATGTAACGCTTTCCCGTGGTGATCGCGCCTCCCGCGCGCGATGCGATTTCCGATGATTCCGTTCTGGCTGGTCGCGGCGCTGTTGCTGGTTGTCGCGCTCGCATTCGTGCTGCCCCCGTTGTTGCGACGTGATGCCGGCGTTGGTGTCGATGCCGACAGTGCGAACATCGCCGTCCACCGCGATCAACGCGCCGAGCTCGATGCCGATCTCGCGCGCGGCAGCATCTCCGCCGAACAGCATGCCCAGGCGCGCCTCGAGCTCGAGCGGCGCCTGCTCGACGATGTCGACACGACATCCGTGAACGCGGCGCCGGCCTCGCGCTGGTCCGGCCGTGGGTACGCGATCGTCGTGGGGCTCGCCGTTCCGGTGGTGGCGGTCGCGATCTATCTGACACTGGGCAACACCGCGGCGTTGGTGCCCGAAAACCGTCTCGGCATGACCGAAGAGCAGGCAGCGAGCCGGCAGAAGATGCTTGATCTCACCGCCAGCCTGGCCGAGCGGATGCAGGGCAGGCCCGACGACGCGACCGGCTGGACGATGCTCGGGCGGGCGTGGGTGTCGCTGCGGCGGTTCCCGGATGCCGTCGGCGCCTACCAGCACGCCGCGCGGTTGAAGCCGCAGGATGCCGGCATCCTGGCTGACTATGCCGAGGCGCTGACTCTGGCGCAGGGCGGGCGCTTCGATGGCGAGGTGCCGAAGCTGGTGGCGCGCGCGCTCACGGCCGATCCGCGCAACGAGAAGGCGCTGGCCATTGCTGGCACCATTGCCTTCGAGCAGGGACAGTACGAGACCGCGATAGCGCTGTGGCAGCGGTTGCTGACGGCGATACCGGCGGATGCCGAGTACGCCGGCGCCATCAAAAGCGGCATCGCCGAGGCCCAGGCCGCGCTCGCGAAGAGCAAGTCGCAGCCGTCGGCCGGTGGCACGTCGGTGACCGGCACGGTGCAACTCGCGCCGGCGCTCACCGGCAAGGTCGCTCCCGACGACACGGTGTTCGTCTTCGCCCGCGCCGCGCAGGGGCCGCGCATGCCGCTCGCGATCCTGCGCAAGCAGGTGCGCGACCTGCCGATCGCCTTCACGCTCGATGACTCGATGGCGATGTCGCCGATGAACAAGCTGTCCGGCGCCGCCGCCGTGATCGTGGGCGCGCGCATCTCGAAATCCGGCAACGCCATGCCGCAGAGCGGCGACCTCGAAGGCGCCAGCGCGCCGGTGGCGCCCGGCGCGACCGGGCTGCAGATCACGATCGAACGCGCGGTGCAGTGAAGCGCCGCGCTTTCGTGTCGTCGCTGCCACTGCTGGGCGCGGCGTCGTTGGCGCGAAGCCAGGAGTTCCCCGCTTCACTGCCGCCGGCCATGGAGGCTTTCCTGCTGCGCATGGTCGCGGCACACGGCTTCGACGAAGCTGGATTGCGGCGTCTGTTCGGCGGCGTCCGGCTCCAACCCGGCGTGATCCGCGCGCTGACCACGCCGGCTACCTCGAAGCCCTGGAAGGAGTTCCGGCCGGGCCACGTCAACCGTCGCCGCATCGAGGCGGGTGCGAAGTTCTGGGACGAGAGTGATGCCATCCTGTGGGCCGCGACGGCGGCCTACGGCATCGCGCCCGAGATCGTGGTGGCGATCCTGGGCATCGAGTCGCAGTTCGGCCGCAATGCCGGCGACTTCCGCGTCATCGATGCGATCTCCACCATCGCGTTCGAGGTGCCGGCGCGCGCGGCCTTCTTCGAGGGCGAACTCGAAGCGTTGTTGCTGCTATGCCGCGACGCCGGGTTCGATGCCGCCACGTTGCGCGGCTCGTATGCAGGCGCGATGGGCTGGCCGCAGTTCCTCCCTTCGAGCTATCGAAAGCACGCGGTGGACTTCGATGGCGACGGCCGCATCGACATCTGGACCAGCCGGGCCGATTGCATCGGCAGCGTCGCGAGCTATCTGCGCAACTTCGGCTGGCGCAGCGGCGGCGAGGTCGCACTGCGCGCGACAGCAATGCCCGGTCCCGCCCTCGACACGGCGCTGCGTGCCGGCATCAAGCCGACCCTCGACAACGCGCGGCTCGCCGATGCGGGCGTGGTGCCGTCACGCCCGCTCGGCGCCGGCGAACGCGCGACCTTGATGCTGTTCGAGGGCGAGGACGGCCCCGAGTACTGGCTCGGCCTGGAGAACTTCTATGTCATCACCCGCTACAACCGCAGCCAGAACTATGCGATGGCGGTGTGGCAGCTCGGGCGGGCGATTGCGGGGGCGGCAGGGCGGGCGTAATGTTTTCACTGCCGCGCTTCGAACCGTTGGAGTGAACGTTATGCTGCCGCGTGTTGTTGAATGTCGTTACCTCGCTGGCCACCCTATCTGGCTTCGTTGCAGCGATGGGGCTGAGGGCGTAATAGATCTCTCCGAAGAACTACCAGGCCCGATGTTTGATCCACTTCGGGACGTGGAACTATTGCGGCAGTTCGACCTTCATCCGGAACTCGAGATGCCGGTTTGGCCAAACGGTGCCGATTTCGTCCCCGGGTTTCTGCGCTCATCGTTACGCGTTGCCGTATGACCGGCGATCGCGGGGGCGCCGGCTACCTGGCGCGATGGCTCCGGATGGTCTCCAGCGCTCCGCTGTGGTCGCTTCAGCAGCAAGTGTGAAGGATCGTCATCCTGGCGCGTTCGATGACGCCGAGCGAGCGACGAGCTTATGAACGAAAATGAATCCGACGACCTGAAGCCGGAGTATCCGGCGGATTTGATCCAGGGTGGTGTCCGCGGCAAGTACGCG
>JAYTTO010000532.1:0-2087 GCA_043744975.1 Betaproteobacteria bacterium
GAGTCGTCGCTCGCCATCGGCGTGAATGCCGATCCGGGGCTGGCGCATCGCATCGACATCGTGTTCGCGGGCTCGACGGGGCCGGGTGCCGCGGCCGACCGCGCCCTGACCATCGGCGCGGTGACCTTCGATGGCGTCGCGGTGCCGCTGTCCGGCGACGACGCCGTGTTCGATGCCGGCCTGGGTGGCGCCGCGTTCGATGGCTTCGGCACCATGCCCGGGCAGCCGCAACTGCGTTCCCAGGGCGCGTTGCGTCTCACCGTCGCGGCCACGGACTACGCCAACGATCTGCTCGATGGCGGACCCGGCGACGACACCCTGATCGCGACCGCGGGCAACGACCTGGTGGCTGGCGGCCGGGGCAACGACCGTCTGTTGCTCCGCAGCGGCGCCGACGTCATCGCCTACAACCGCGGCGATGGCACCGACAACGTCTCGCTGGGAGGCGGCGCCAGCCCGACGTTGTCGCTCGGTGGCGGCATCGGCATCGGCGACATCGTGCTGTCGCGGCAGCACGATGCGCTGGTCGTCGACACCGGGCGCGACGCGGACCGCATCCGTTTCGTCAACTGGTACGCCCGCGGTATCGCGCAACGGGAAGCGACGCTGCAACTGATCGATACCGACACTATCGACACGGCGGGCGGCGCTGCCGATCCCGCTGCCACGGTCTACGACTTCGACGCCGTGGTGGCGCAGTTCGATGCCGCTACCCATGCCGACGCGGCCATGGCCCGCGGCTGGAGCGCGGCACATGCCTTGCTAGACGATGGCGGTGTAGCCACGCTGGACGGCGCGGTCATGGGTGGCGCGCCGGCGCTGCAATACGCGTTGCGGCACAGTTTTGGCGGACTTGGAGCGGATGCGGTACAAGCAGCGTTGAATACACCCGCATTCGGCCTGGCCGCCCAATTCGGGGGGGCAGGTGGTACCGGATCGGATCCGCGCCACCGTCTGTTGCAACCATGATCCCTCAACGTTGCTGGAGCTGTCGATGATTCTCGTGGTTGGCGGGGCGGGCTATATCGGTTCGCACATGGTCAAGCTGTTGCTGGAGCAGGGCCGCGAGGTCTGCACCCTCGACAATCTGTCCACCGGTTTCCGGGACGCGGTGCTGGGTGGCCGCTTCGAGCAGATCGACCTGGCCGACGCGCCGGCGGTCGATGCGCTACTCGGTTCGTGCAAGTTCGATGCGGTGATGCATTTCGCCTCCTCGATCGTGGTCGGGGAGTCGGTCAAGGACCCCGCGAAGTACTACCGCAACAACGTCGTCAACACGCTCAACCTGCTCGAATCGATGGTGCGCCATGGCATCGGGCGCTTCATCTTCTCGTCGACCGCCGCCATCTTCGGCGAGCCGCAGCAGGTGCCCATCGACGAGGATCATCCGAAGCAGCCGGTGAACCCGTACGGCGCCTCGAAGGCGATGATCGAGCGCGTGCTGGCCGACTTCGGCCATGCCTACGGGCTGAAGTCGGTCTGCCTGCGCTACTTCAACGCCTGCGGCGCCGATCCGGCCGCCCGCATCGGCGAGCGCCACGAACCCGAAACCCATCTCATCCCGCTGCTGCTGCAGGTCGCCTCCGGCCGGCGCCCGCACATTCAGGTGTTCGGCCGCGACTACCCCACGCCCGACGGCACCTGCATCCGCGACTACATCCACATCGAGGATCTGTGCACGGCGCACCTGCTGGCGGTCGACCACCTGATCGGTGGCGGCGACAGTCGCGCGTTCAATCTGGGCAATGGCACCGGCTTCTCGGTGCAGGAAGTGCTGGAGACCGTCCGGCGCGTCACCGGTCATCCGATCCCCGTCATCGACGGGCCGCGCCGCGAAGGCGATCCCGCCCGGCTGGTCGCCGATTCCACGCGAGTGCGGCGCGAATTCGGCTGGACGCCGCAGTACGCTGACCTCGACCAGATCGTGCGCCACGCCTGGGCCTGGGAGCAGAAGGTGGCGGGGTTGCCGGCGCGTCGCTGATCAGTTTCCTGATTAGCGACGAAGTTCAGCCACTACGCCTGCAGGTGCCTGCAACATCCACGGGACCGGTCCACAGCAACGCAACCCCGCAATGGACACTCAGGTT